>SKLM01000015.1 GCA_007123205.1 Thermoflexales bacterium | reverse complement strand
CTTCCAGATGGGCTCTTTCCCTGGCATCGACGCCATAGATGCGGAAGCACTGGAAGCGCGGGCCTTCGTTCGCCATCTGGCGTGCTTCGGCTGCCCCGTCGCGTGCGACAAGCTGTACACCGTGCCAGACGGTCCCCATGCGGGCACCTCCCTACGGAGCGTGGAGTATGAGACGGTCAACTCGTTGGGAGCTGCCGTGTGGAACGCCGACCTCGATACCATCCTGCAGGCAAACCGCCTCTGCGACGAACTGGGCATCGATACCATATCGGCAGGGCGCGCTATCAGCTTCGCCATGGAGCTCTGGGAGGAGGGGATCCTTGACCTCGACGACACCGGAGGGATGGCGCTCCACTGGGGCGACCAGGATCTCATCCTAACGTTGCTGGAGAGCATGGCGCGGCGAGAGGGGGATTTCCCAACGCTCCTATCCCGCGGCGTCCGACGGGCCGCCCAGGCCATCGGTAGGGGAGCCGAGGAGTACGCGATGCACGTCAAAGGGATGGCCATCGCCGCCCAGGACGGGCGCGCGCAGAAGTCCATGGGGCTCGCCCATGCGACGTCCAACCGGGGCGCCGACCATCTCAAGGCGTTTCCAACTATCGACGAGACCGGTTATCCGGACGAGGCTCTCCGTCGCTATGGAGAGGAGTACCTGCCCGAGATGGCCGAGCCCCTGGAGACGAAGCACAAGGCCTTCCTCGTCAAGGACGGCGAGGACTTCGGCGCCGTCGTGGATTCAGTAGGGATGTGTAAGTCGGGCGGGACGTTCGTACTGGCCGAGATCTACTGGGCCGACATCGCCGCTGCCCTGGAGGCCGCCACCGGGATGGAGATGCCCGTGGAGCGGATCAAGCGCATCGGAGAGCGAATCTGCAACCTCCAACGCTGCTACAACGCCCGCCACGGCATCACCCGCGCGGATGATCGTCTGCCCCGTCGCTTCAGCGAGGAACCCTCGCCGTCCGGGAACGCCCTTGGTGAGACGATCCAGCTGGAGCCGCTGCTGGACGAATACTACGAACTGCGAGGTTGGGACTTGGAGAGGGGATGGCCAACCAGGCGGAAGCTTGAGGAGCTTGGGCTGGAAGAGGCGGTGGAGGCACTGGAGCTGTGAGCATCCTGGTCACCCTCCAGTACTACAACATCCTCCGGCGGGCCGCCGGCTTCCAGGAGGAACAGGTCCGTCTGGCAAGCGGGTCCTCCATACGCGACGCCCTCGACCAACTCCCGACAGCGTCGAACGCCGCCCTGGGAGACCTTCTCTTCGACACCGACGGCGAGATCGTCTCTCATCTGGTGGTCTTTCGAAACCGGAAACTCGTGACCCAGGACCGATTCGACACCGAGCTCGCGGACGGGGACGAGCTCAAGCTCTTCCCCGCCGTCTCGGGGGGATGACCAGAGGGGGAACTCCGCGGATGAGCAAAGCCCTGGTCCTGGGAAAAGCGCTCTGGGCCGACACAGCGCAGCCTCCACGCCTTGATTGGGGGGTGGCAGTGGATGATACGCGTATCGTGAGCATCGGGCGTCACGGCGATCTGCGCACCCGCTTCCCGGGAGTCGAGATCGTTGAAGCGACGGATGCGGTCATCACACCGGCATTCGTGAACGCCCATCACCATATGTACGGGGTGCTCTCCCACGGAATTCCGCTGGATGAAGCCCCGGAGGGATTCTGGCCGTTTCTCCAGGAGTTCTGGTGGCCGCGGGTCGAGGACCGCCTGACGAAGGAGCTGATCGCTGCAGCCACTGAATGGGCCTGCCTGGAGATGGTGCGCTCGGGCGTCACCACCTTCTACGATTGCCTCGAGGCCCCCTACGCCCTTCCCGGAGCGCTGGAGGTCGAGGCAGAGATCGTGCGTCGCTGGGGCTTGCGGGGCGTGCTCTCTTTCGAGGCCACCGAGCGGGTGAGCGCCAAGAACGGAGAGCTGGGCCTGCAGGAGAACGTACAGTTCATCGACGCCTGTCAGGTGGACGGCGGCCTCATCTCCGGTATGATGTGCTTCCACACAGCGTTCACCTGTTCGGCCGATTTCATCCGTCGGGCCTTCGCTCTCGCCGCCGGGCGCGATGCCAGGGTCCACATGCACCTGTCGGAGGGGACGCACGAGCCGGAGTACTGCCTCTCCCACTACGGCGTTCGGCCCGTCGTCTTCTACGACCGGCTCGGCGTTCTCGGCTCCCATGTTCTGGCATCACAGTGCGTCCAGGTCGACGAGCGGGAGATCAGTCTCCTTGCGGCTCGCAGCGTCCACGTGTCCCACCAGCCGATCTCCAACTGCGAGGTCGGGGGAGGCTTTGCGCCGGTGCCGGAGATGGTCGCCGCTGGAGGCAATGTGGCCCTGGGTACGGATGGCTACGTCAACAACCCGTTCGAGGTCATGCGCAGCGCGGCGCTGATGCCCAAGGCACGACTGCTCGACCCCGGCACCATGCCCGCGAGCACGGTCTGGACCATGGCGACACAGAATGGGGCCCGGGCGCTGGGATTCGAGGACGTGGGCACTCTGACACCCGGGAGCCAGGCCGACTTGCTGCTGATTCAGGCGGACTTGCCGACGCCCCTTGGCCCCGACAACATCGCGGAGCAGCTGCTTCTCTGGCGTAACCCGGTCG
>SKLM01000249.1 GCA_007123205.1 Thermoflexales bacterium | reverse complement strand
GCTGTTGATCGCGAGCATCGCACGCGGCTTATAGCTCGGCAGCCGCATGGGAACAGTATGCGAGTTTGGAGTGCCGCTCGGCGTGGGCAACAATCTTGCCACTTTGAGGTCACCTGACGGTCCGACATGGAGGAGCAGAATGGCTACCTGGCCGGCTCTGAGTGCCCGGTCATTGTCCCTGGGATGCCCCACCATGACGACACTTGTTATATGAGAAGGAATTACTATGAGCACGAACTGGCAGTCCAGAACCAGTGACTGGGTGCGGCATCTCATCCCCTATGTTGTCCTGCTGCTCCTCGGCTTCCTGCTCGGCTTCCTGCCGATGTGGTATTTGAACTCCCAATGCTCCAGGAGACTTGCTGACGCAGAGCGCCAGTCAACCCTGGCCAGGATGGAGAATAGCCTCGCTTCCGCAGCCATTGATGCGCAGCGAGGAGACTATGAGACAGCGCGTCAAGCTGCCAGTGACTTCTTTACCTCGCTGCGGACAGAGTTCAACAAAGGCGCTGCTTCGGCCCTCTCGCAGGCAGATATAGAAAGCCTCCAACCGCTGTTGGACCGGCGAGATGAGATCGTCACTGTGCTCGCTCGTGAGGGACGTACTTCCACAGATCTGCTATCTGACCTCTACGTGACATATCGCACGATCGTGAACGAATGATGAGGAAGAGGTGAGGAAGCTGGAACAGCGTATAGCCTGCCTAGACGAAGCCAAGCGCATCGGAGATTTCCTCGGCGTGGACTGGGGCCAGGGCGACGCGATTTATCGCGATTTCGCATAGGCCACGGGGGGAGCCTGAGCACGGAACCAGAGATCCCGAAACGAGTGCTGCCGACGCTGACCCAGGTCTGACAGGCAAGCGCGCCCTCCCTCACCTCAGAGAAGTTCCCAGACCACTACACCCGCCTGGCAGAGCTGGAGGTGGAAGCCGCATCATACTGGCCAACGACAATCGGATAGAGTTGACGGGCGACCACGGTGGAATCACTTCACCAAGGCGGAACCCGCCCTTGGCAAGCGCGTTGCCCTGGCATTGGCGCTCTGGCACAGGCACCTTCCTCAACGATCCACAGATGCCGCTCAAGGGGCTCATCCACGAATACCTCTGTGAGGCGACTGAGAACCTCCAATACATGAGGCTTGTCTTGCTGTTTCAGACGCACCACGATCAAGCCAGGGTACTGCGCTGGTGGATAAGTTCGAATGTCTGCAAAGGCCAGATCCAACGTCACCAAGGTGCGACCCGCCCGCCGACAGACCGACGCAACAGCGGAATCGGCCCCTCTGCTCAGATGCTGCTCTAACACAGTTGCTGCGTCACATCCAGCGTTACGCCGCAACTCCGCGACGTCAACTGGTACGTATTTTGGGGGAGCTCCCGATCTCGCTTTCACCAGCGGCAAGTATCACACCCGTACCACGGGTTTCTTAGTGGTAGCGCAGCGAAGAACCTCCCCCTCAAGAGTTGATCAGCTGAACACCGCCTTCTTGGTAGCGAGCCCGCAGGCAGGGGCCGTCCCTCACAGAGGATTCCGGAAGTACGATATCCGCGACACCGAGACAGCGAGAAGCCCTCTCTCTGTGACTGTATCGCTGCCCCTAATGACTGCGACCAGGTAGCCCCATACCTTCAGCCAGCGCATCACGGACCGCTTCCGGCGTGTCGACCACCAGCAGCAGCTCGCGGTCCCCGGGGGAGATGTTCGCTCGCCCCTCCACCGTGTTCTTCAGCCAGTCCAGCAGTCCTGCCCAGTAGTCGGAGCCGTAGAGCACAACCGGAAAGTTGTGGATCTTGTCCGTCTGGATCAGGGTGAGCGCCTCGAATAGCTCGTCCATGGTGCCGAACCCACCCGGGAAGATCACAAATGCCTGGGCGTACTTGACGAACATCGTCTTGCGCACGAAGAAGTATCGAAAGGCCAGCGCAATGTCCACATAAGGATTGGCCACCTCCTCGAGCGGCAGCTCAATGGCGAATCCCACCGAGGTGCCTCCGCCGAGCTTTGCACCCCGGTTGGCGGCCTCCATGATCCCCGGGCCCCCGCCCGTGATGATGGCGAGCCCCTCCTCGGCCAGAAGACGCGCGGTCTCAACCGCCTCTCCATAGATCCGGGCATCCTCAGGTGTCCGCGCTGACCCGAAGATCGTCACCGCCGGACCTACGCCTGCCATCGCGTCAAACCCGGTCACGAACTCAGCCTGGATGCGCAACACGCGCCAGGGGTCACTCTCAGTGAAATCAGCCGCCGTTTCCAGCAGGCACTCGTCTGCCGTCATGTGGCGCTCCGTGAGCGTACCTCGCGGATCCTGCCTGGGTCCCGCGTTCACGGCATCTATCCTATCGTTGGATGTGTGGCTCATATCTTGCCTTTTCGTGTTGCGGCGTAACGGCCGGGTGGCCGTCTGCGCTAACCAGTGAACTCCAATAGCTCGACGCTCTCCAGACCGATCCCGATTCAGGGTCGAGAAGAGAGTGCGCTCTCCCTGCGCGTGCGAGGATTCCCGGTGAGTTGGCATCGAGAGCAGAAACAGAGGGCAAAAGGTCCAGGGAACCGAGAGGCCAGAAGGGAAAGCGCCTCCCCCGGTGGCCGAATCTTGGCGGGGAAGACCACGAGGG
>SKLM01000246.1 GCA_007123205.1 Thermoflexales bacterium | reverse complement strand
AGCTAAGCCAGCGTGCGCAGCTAAGCCCTTGTCACTCATAGCTTCTCTTATCCTCAGCCCTGTCTAGCAAAGCTTCGCCGAGGAGCCCCCGTTGGCGGAGCAATGGCCGGGGATCGATGCTGTGCCGACGGAGCCACCTCTCCACGCGGGGCAGACCGAGGGCCAGGGCCAGGAGCTCCGTGAGATAGAACACGGGCATCTTGTCCCCAGATCCGGGGGCCTGACGCGTGTCCAGGTTGATCTCGCACATCCCACAGACGGAGACGATGCAGTCGGCGCCCGCCTCAGCAGCGCCCTCAACGATCCTGGTGGACAGCGCGGTCACGATGTCGCCGCGGGACAGCGTGAGGCTGGCGCCGCAGCAGTCGACCTTGTAGGACCAATCGATGGCCTCCGCTCCGACCGCAGTGATTAGCCGATCCATCGTGACCGGATGCTCTGGATCGTCCCATCCAGTTAGCTCCGGGGGACGCACCAGGACGCAACCGTAATAGGAAGCCACCTTCAGGCCCTCCAGCGGTCTGGTGACCTTCTGCCTGAGTATCTCCCTGCCGACGTCGTGGCTGAGCACCTCCAGCAGATGGCGCGGGCGGGCCTCGCCCCCATAGCGGAAGCGCAGGATCCGCTCCATCTTCTCCCGCCACACCGGGTCGTCCCGCATTCGGATGTCGGCATCACGGCAGTGCTGGTAGCAGGCGGGGCACGGGATAACGATGTCCAGGCCCGCCTGCTGAGCCAGAGCCACGTTGCGACCGGGCAGGGCCAGGCCCAGCTCATGATCCAGACTGTGTGCTGATGAAGCGCCGCAGCAGTTCCAGTCCTCCAGTTCTATCAGCTGCATGCCCAGCGCCTCGCACACTGCCGCGGTGGATAGGCCGAACTCCACCGCCGTCGTCTCCGAAGTGCACCCGGGGTAGTAGGTGTATTTCATCGGGCCAGCGTGCGTAGCTCGCGGAGCGAGGCCTGAGCCGTTCACCCGCGCACTCATCCCCGCTCCTCCGACTCGGTCTCACTGGATGACGCAACAGCCGCTTCCTCGAAGAGGGCTCTGATCTCCTCCAGCCCCTGGATGCGGTCCGGGAGCAAGGAGAGCTTACCGCTGAGAAGCAGGTCGGCGCCGAGTTTCACGTCGCTGAGCAGGCCTCGGAAGAACACCGGGTGCTCTGTGAGCAGCTCGCGGGTCTTGAACTCAGCCAGCATAGAGACCTCGTGCATCCGGCCCCACCGTCGGATGCTGTCCAGGAACGAGCGGTGCAGCGAGTAGACGGCCGTCTCCGGCGGGTATCCCTCGTCAAGGGCCATCTGGCGCAGGGCGTCCATGACCGGCGCCAGCCGGATCTCGTTCGGGCAGCGGGTGCCGCACGTCTCACACCCGATGCACATCCAGACGGTCGTGCTGCCGAGTACCCTTTCCCTCTCTCCCAGCTGGATCAGGCGCAGCAACTGGGCTGGCTTTCGGTCCATCACGAAGGCCGTCGGACAGCCGGCCGTACACTTCTGGCAGTAGTAGCATGTGCGGACATCCTGACCGCTCGACTCCCTAACGACCTCGACAAAGGAGAGGTCGCTGGCTACAGTCAGCGCCGCAGCGTGAGAAACTAAGCCATTGCCCGGTGCCATAGGGCCCCCCATTGGTTGTGCTGGGGCTGTAGCCCCATCGTCCCGTAGCTCACCCTTCGAATCTCAAGCAGAATGAAGGCCTGTGACCGCTGCGAAACACAAGAGCGAATCATCTTGCTACACGAATTATAGAGGGATGGATCATAATCGTCAAATTGAAGACAAGAATCTGCCCAAACTAGCTGGCTCCCTCCCAGGTGGCGCCCCCCCCTCAGGCATCAGCAGGCTCGCGAGACACCTCCGGTTGTCTACCGGCGGGGGCGTCTAGAACACCCCCGAGTTGTCCACCAGCCAGAAGACCAGGATAGCCATGTCCAGCGTCTCCCCAGCGTGCGGAGCTAAGCCAGCGTGCGAAGCTAAGCCAGCGTCAGCCACGAAGTAGTCCTCCAGCGTCACCTCGTGGCGAAACCCCAGATTCTCGAAGGCCTTGATCACCTGGGGCTGGGTCAGCACCACCTCCGCATACAACTGCTGCAACCCCACCCGCCGCGCCACATCGATCAGACAGCGCAGCATCAGCGTGCCAATCCCCTGACGGCGATAGTCGTGGTCCAGGAAGATGCGCAGCCAGGCCAGGTGACGATGGAAGTGCTCGCCGAAGTGAAGCATCGCCTCTCCCACGATCCTCCCGTCAACCACGGCCACCAGAGGAAACACCCTCTTCAAGTCCAGGCTGCGCACCCAGCTCCGCACCACCTCCGGATCGCCCGCGTCGCTCCGGAAATACTGCAGATCCTGGTCCGAGGCCCGGGCGAAGAGCGCCACCAGGTCCTCCTCATCCTCCTCCGTCAACGGGCGCAACAGAAGACGGTCGCCCGAGGGCAGCGTCTTCAGTTTCCGGTAATTCCTCAGCTGCTTCCAAATGTCGGGCATGCTTGCCTCCCCCTATGCGACAACTGCAACAACCGGCAGTCACCCACTGCGGCACGTTACACGTTGCACGTTGCACGTTCAACCTTCAACCTTCAACGTGCAACGTTCCAACGTTCAACGTTCCAACGT
>SKLM01000394.1 GCA_007123205.1 Thermoflexales bacterium | reverse complement strand
TCTCCAAGGGTCTGGCCGGCAAGGAGCAAGCTCTCCTCATCTACCTGGCCTGCAACGTCGACCAGCGGTTCTCTCGCGATCACCTGGCGACGCTGCTGTGGGGAGAGACCTCCCAGGACCATGCGCGGTACAACCTGCGCCGCGCGCTGTGGCACCTGCGGGAGGCGCTGGCGGACCTCGGTCTGACCACGGACGAGTGCCTGGCTACGGAAGACTCATGGGTCTGGGTCCCTCCTGCGGCTCCCTATTGGATCGACAGCCGCGAGTTCGAGATGGTCATCGGAGGGACCTTCCACCACCTTCAGACTGAGTTCTCCCCCGCGTCCCAGGGCGTGCGCCGTATGCGTGAGGTTATCGAGCTCTATCGCGGCCCCTTCCTGGCCGGCTTTTCACCTTCCCAGGCTCCCGGATTCGAGGAGTGGGTATTGCTGGAGCGTGAGCGGCTGTTCCAGCTGCTCCTGCGGGCTCATAGCGGCTTGATCCAGAGCTTCATCGCGTGGGGCGAGCGCGATCAAGCCATCGCTGTCTGCCAGCAGGTCCTGGCCGTCGACCCGCTTCAAGAGGACACCCATCGCCTCCTGATGCGTCTGTACTGGGATGCAGGGCGCCGGTCTCAAGCTCTGCGGCAATACCGCGCCTGCCGGGAGTTCTTGAGCCAGCAGCTTGGCGTGGAGCCCCTGGCCGAGACCCGGGATCTATACGAGCGCATCCTGCAGACCCAGACTTCGCCCAGGTCCGTCTCCTCGCTGACCTTGACCTCTCGCCTGGCGACGCCAACGCCCGCCCCGGAGACGGTGTCTCGGACACGGCTCTTCAGCGTCCTCGACAGGGGTCTTGACGTCCCGCTGACCCTCGTGTCAGCCCCGCCCGGCTACGGAAAGACCACCCTGCTGGCCCAGTGGGTCAGGTCTCGGAAGCAACAGCGGTACCAGGACGGGTCTCTGTTCGCCTGGTACAGGCTCAGCGAGGCGGACGAAAACCCGCTAACCTTCATCGAAGGCCTCACTACCTGCCTGAGCCGACACCATCCGGCTCTCGGCGACGCACTCCGCGAGATCTACGCCTTTCCCAACCCGCGACTCGACCCCCACCATGCGGCAGGGCTCATGATCAACGGCCTGATGTCCCTTGACGGGGTGGAAGTAGCCGTTGTCCTCGACGATGTCGAGATCCTGACGGGACCGCAAAGCACGGATCTTCTCCGCTTCTTGGTGCAGCACCTTCCCCGAGATGTCCACCTGTACCTGCTAACCCGGGTTGATCCCGATCTCCCCCTGGCTCGGATGCGCGTCCGCGGCAATCTGGTGGAGATCCGAGGACCGGACCTGCGAATGACCGAGGAGGAGACCGAGGTCTTTCTTGCTGATACCGGGGGACCGCAGCTCGACCCGACTGAGATCGAGGACTTGAAGGTGCTGGCGCAGGGCTGGGCGGCTCCTCTGTGGCTGGCGTTCAACGCGCGTGGCCGTTTCGCTGTTCATCTCGACGCCGTATGGGAGGCGCTCTTCGCTTACCTACGCCAGGAGGTGCTGAATGCCCAGCCGGTGGAGGTAGGCGACTTCCTGCTCCGAACAGCTGTCCTGAACCAGCTGGCACCAGCCGTGTGTCAAGCCGTGATGGCCGGTACCGGGCGCGGCGGGCAAGCGGCAGCGTGGCTGGCCGAACTGCGTCGGCGCAATCTATTCCTCGAGCAGGCCGAGCAACGTGGGCCGGAGGGTGAGATCTACTACGCCTACCACCCCCTCTTCCTCCGGTTCCTCCGGGTAGAGCTCCCGCACCACTTCTCGCCAGCGGAGATTGAAGCTCTGCACGAGCACGCCGCACGAGCCTGGCAAGAGCACGGCAACCACGACCAATGGCTTTTCCACATTGAGATGATCAGCGACCGGACCGCCGCTTCTCTCAACGCACTTGCACCGTAACGCCCTGAACTCCCCTCTCCTCCCCAGCTGAATCGATCTCCCGCGTACTGCGGTGACGTGACCGCCAGGATGGTATCGCAGCCTGGTGGTTTTCGGGGTCACGCAGCCCCTGCCGCGCCTCCCCGGCCCGAGCGCAGAGTTCCTTCCGCGCCCCCAATCGCTTGACACATTGGATGAAACACAGAGCGAAACGGTCATCTGATATCATAACCTGGTGGATAGTCGCCAGGCCGGTCGCCCGCTGCACCGACCACCCGGGGAGTTGCGCTCCGTGGCACCCAGCATCAGAGGCCGGGTTGCCGTCTTGCTTGCCGCGATTGTTCTGGGCACTGTCCTACCTCCGGCCGCCCGCATGGGAGCTAATCCCGTCTCCGCCGCATCTGGAAGGGCCCTGGTCCTAGTGCAGGACAGCGCCGATCTCCAGCGGGTGACCGATGAGGTTCGTCAGTCCGGCAGTCGCGTCGTCCACGTCTTCCCCCCCAAGGCATTCATCGCTGAAGAGGCCGGCCATTTGCCCCAGGACGCATCGATCCAGAGTGTGTACCTGCAAGAAGTTGGACAGAGGACCATGTCCACTCTGGACGCCAGTTCTCGCCGGGCTGCCCTGACGTGGAATCGTCTCCTCGGCCCTGGCCCGAGCAGGCCGGCCGCACGGCTGTTGGAGGACTCTTTCGCCCCCCTGGTCGGCAATGCTCTCGAACTCCCCCTCCCCTGGGTGACAG
>SKLM01000238.1 GCA_007123205.1 Thermoflexales bacterium | reverse complement strand
GGCTACCGACGCTGGGCTGGGCACAAGCTACACAGTCTCATCCTGTATCAGGCCTCGCTCCTCGAGGGTCCCCTTGACGAACGGGACGGCGACGAGGGCTCCGGTCAGCCCCGCGGTCCGCGCGTTCCCGAGACCGTTCGCGACTCCCTGCAGAGCCGACAATCTGCCGAACGAGGCGTGAGCAGTCCGGACGCCACCACTGGTGTGGCTCAAACCAGGCCAGCCGGATGGGTCGCCTTCCCTTGGCGCTGACTCCCCGGTTGTGCATCTTCGTGGGCCCCAGGTCGTGCCTGGCCGTGCGTGGCCCAGAGCTCCCTGGCGTCAATTCTACCCGAAAGCCCGTGTCCTTCAACACAACTCAGAGTCCTTTCCCGCTCGGCGTTGAGGGGAGCGGCAGCGGTCCGAACCGTACCGATGCAACCCAACCGCTGCCGGTAGACCCGGGGTTCGGCATGCTGGCATGTCAACCAACGCGTCGGGCACCTTAAGAGTGAGGATGATCATACCGTGAACACACCAGGGCCATGCTTGACAATGCTCTCGATCGATATATCATGCATCGGAGGCCCAGCGTAAGCCGGGATGATCGTCGAACCTTCGTACTCTCCCGGCATCTTTCGTTCCTTGGGCCATTCGCTATACCAGTCCTTCGCACACACAAGGAGACAAAGGCATGCGACCCACCTTCAGACTTCTCAGCGACGACCTGATCGACCAGATCATCGCTGAGGGATTCGGGCTGTTGATGGATCCCGGCGTGCGGGTCCATAACGCAGAGGCGCTGGAGCTCCTCGCCGCCGCGGGAGCGGACGTCGATCTTGACGCTCAGATCGCCCGTATCCCCGAGGACATCGTCCGGAAGGCGTTGGAGACCGCGCCTACGGAGTTCTATCTCTACGATCTCGACGGCGAGCCCGTCGTGCACTACGGCGGCGACTCCGTTCAATTCGACCCCGGTTCAGCCGCCATCACTATCCTCGACAGCGAAACCCAGGAGCAGCGCCCCGCTGTCACCGAGGACTTCGTCGACTTCGTCAAGCTGGTGGAGGCCCTTCCTCAGCTCGATGCTCAGAGCACGGCCATCATCTGCTCCGACGTGCCCGAGGAGATCGGCGACCTGTACCGCCTCTATCTGGCGCTCAACTACATGCGCAAGCCGATCGTCACCGGCGCTTTTCGCAAGGACACCTGGTGGACGATGAAGGAGATGTTGGAGACCGTCGCTGGTGGGCAGCAGGAGCTCGCGGCTCGTCCTATCGCCATCTTTGACGTCTGCCCCTCACCACCTCTCCTGTGGAGTGACCTCACCTGCCAGAACATGATCGACTGCGCGCGCCACCGGATTCCATCGGAGTTGGTGTCCATGCCGCTGGCCGGCGCGACGGCACCCGTCACCGTCGCCGGCGCGGTTGTCCAGCACACGGCGGAGTGCATGAGCGGCGTGACCATCTGCCAACTGGCCCAAGAAGGGGCCCCCATCGTCTGGGGCGGCTCGCCGGCCGCCTTCGACATGCGCGAAGGGACGACGCCCATGGGCGCTGTCGGAACCTGGCTGATCGACGGATCCTACACCGAGGTGGGCAAGGCCTTGGGTATGCCTACCCACGCCTATTTGGGGATGACCGACGCGAAAGTCGTCGATGCCCAGTGTGGACTGGAGTCGGCTGGCGGGACCCTGATCGCGGCTCTGGCGGGGGTCAATATGGTCTCCGGTGCCGGCATGATGGATTTCGAGAGTTGCCAGAGCTACGAGAAGCTGGTTATCGACGCGGAGATCATCGGTATGGCCAAGCGGTTGATCGCCGGCGTAGACCCACGAGAGGAGCCCATTGCCCTTACGCTGATGCGGGAGCTGGGACATCGGGCTGATTACCTGGCGCAGCCGCACACCTTGAGGTGGTTCAGCCGCGAGCAGTACCTGCCCTCCAGCGTGATCGACCGCAAGTCCCTCGACGGTTGGAAGCGGGAGGGTGCCAAGACGGCCTGGGAGCGCGCGGGAGATCGCGTCCGAGAGCTTCTTGCCCAGTACCAGCCCACGTCCATGTCGGACGATACGCGCGCCGAACTGCGCGCCATCACCCAGCAGGCTGCTCAGAGGTTTGGTGTGGGCGAGTTGCCGCCCCTGCCCGAGGCCTGATGCCAGAGGAGATACCAATGCCCAATACCCTTCTACCAGAGATCACTGATGCCCTCGTCGCGTGCGATGCGGCTTCCGCCGTGGCGCTTACGCAGCAGGCCCTCGAGAGCGGCCTCGAGCCATTGACCATCATCAACCAGGGTCTGGTGCCGGGGATGGAGAGCGTGGGGGAGAGGTTCCAGGCCGGCGAGTACTTCTTGCCCCAGATGGTGATCGCCGCCAACGCCATGCAGCAGGCCATGGCCGTTCTGGAGCCTGAGCTTGAGGCCCGCCAGCAGCGCGTCGACTCTGCAGGCGTAGTGGTCATCGGGACAGTCAAGGGCGACATCCACGAGATCGGCAAGTCGCTTGTAGCGACCATGATGTCGGCCAGCGGGTTCCAGGTGCACGATCTTGGGGTGGACGTCCCGTCCGAACTGTTTGTGCAGAAGGTAAAGGAGACCGACGCCGATCTGGTCGGTCTCTCCGCCCTGCTGACTACCACGATGACGGCGCAGAGAGAGGTGCT
>SKLM01000071.1 GCA_007123205.1 Thermoflexales bacterium | reverse complement strand
CATGAAGGGGATGCCGAGGTAACGACAGATGTCGGAGAGTCCAGCGCAGTAGAGGCTCATCTCCGGGCCCCCGTAGGAGGGCCGGGCGGTGAGCAAGTCCATGGCTTGTGCCACACCGCCGAGGCAGACGGGTGCGCCTCGCTGTTTCAACTGGAAAACGGCCAGCCCGCTGAGCATTCCGGCCAGAGCGATGACCAGCGTGCCGGCCCCCGTGATTGGCGCTGTACAACCGGCAGAGCCACCGCCCAGGTAGACGATGGGAAGCCCCCGTTCAACGGCCCAAAGAAGGTTGGCCAGATCCTCGTCAGTATGCTGAAGGGGAGCCTGGAACGTTCCGAACAGGGCGAGGAAAGGACGGTCTCGCAGTGAGGCCTCATCTCCTGCCAGTGCTAAGGCAATCCGGTAGATGTCGACCACGTTGTCGAGACTGTACGCCCAGGGGATGACCGGCTTGGCGGTGCTGGTGAGCAGCTCAGCAAACTCGTGGACGGGCGACAACTCGGGCGGGCAGTCGTCGATCAGGGCCAGGCCCATGACGTAGTCGAGATTGTCGAGGGCATCGCAGACGAGAGCAGTCAAGCTCGGATCGCCGCGCCGAGACTTACGTCGCTCTCCCGTATGCGGGTCGATGAAGTACGTACACGTAGGACCAGGGCCGAAGCGCACGCAGTCACCGATCGGTTGGTCGAGAGCGGGCGAGCACACCTCGATCCTGTAGCGCGTCTTCTGGAGTCTCTCATTTCCCACCGGTCGACCCCAGAGGGAGAACGACTGGGGGGTTGAAGCGACAGCGTCCTCAATCACCGATGGTGGAATCTGGACTCTGACGCCATCGACACGACTGCCGGCGCCAGATAGCAGGCTGCGCGCCTCATCGTTGAGCACGTTGACGCCGGTGCGCTCCAGACACTGCAGGGTGGCGTGGTAGACCTTCTCGATCTGAGCGTCGGACAGGACGCGGAACTGAGGCGTCTGGTGGGTTACAGGGGAGAAGGTGTTCACAATGTAGCCTCTCTTCGGTATGATCCGTATAAGGGTCTCACGAGTTCAGCCGGGCCGCGATCTCTCCAGGCTGATCCAGGCAAGGGTACGAGCCATTTCGTTCCGGATCAGGCAGATGGACCCGTCGATGTCGGAGCCGGGCTTCGCCATCACGAGATCCGGTTGAGTTGCGAGGGCGACCTGGGCACCGACCCGCGCCGACAGATCCGTCTCGGTGCAGCTCCCGCCCAGGAGCGTTCCGATCCCGGCTTCCTGACAGGTCAGCACGGCCTCCACCGAATTCTGCACCCCGCCCAGGGCGGGCATGCTGATGTGTGCCATGTCGGCCCCACGGGCTTCGACCAACGCTCGCACGTCATCCAACGTGTTGATCCATTCGTCGGCGACGATCTCAACTCCAAGCCTCCGAAATTGGACATACTCCCGCAGTGTTCCCAGAGCCTCTATCTGGGCATCCCGACTACCCATGATCAGGGGGCTCTCCACACGTAAGGGATATGGGTGTGCCTGCGCCTGAAGCCGATGTATGTAGCCCAGGATCCGGCCCAGGTTGTTGTCATACATGCGGCCCAGAGCACCGTGGAGGTCGAGGTGGATGGCGGGTCGGTAGTCAGGACCGGCCAGCCCGTCGGCGCGGGCCTTCAGCCATCGGACGTGGCGGATGAGGGCGCTGCCATCGGTCCCCAGCTGGTCAGGAGTACCATCCAACAAGCCCTGCCCCAGTGAGTCGGCGCGCCGCACGATCATCCGGTCCGCGTCCGTCCTCCGCCCCAGCTGGCCCTGGCTGTGGACTGGCACGGATCGATCCGGCAGCGGGAGCCCCCATTCTGCGGAGATCACCTCGGCCATCGTCCCCCCCCGGCATAGCGCCGCAGCCTGCAGCAGCGCCTGGCTCACGCCATAGCGAACCGCGGCGTGAAGGGGGCGCTCGACGGAGATCAACTCGGGTTCCGGGTTCTCTTCGTCGCTGGCCCTCAGGATTCGGAGCGGCGTGGTCAACAGATCGCGGCGCGACACCCCTGGGGCACGTCTGTCGTCGGAGTCACGAGGATCGTCGCCCTTCGGGGCCGGCACCTGGACTGTCTCGGTAAGCGACTCGATCTCATCGGCCAACTCGCGAAACGAGATGATCCGCTGTCCCCGAAGCGTTGGCGCCACCAGCTCTCGGATGGACCGGAGTCCCGCGGAGGCGCGGAAGACCGGCTCACCTCCAGATCCGTCTGGGTGGGCCACGGACACGCAATCACCCCACACGACTCCCCCGGCCTCGGGCCCGGAGCCAGTGGTCTCAGACCGATCCAGGACCAACCCTACGGAGACGGCTTCGGCCACCTCTCGCACGCGGTCGAAGCCCGGGGTTACCGGCTGCTCAGTGACCTGCTGGTCGAGGGGAATCAGCTTATCCTGCAGCGCGCGCAGATCGGTGCAATGGCCGGCGCCCGTCGCGGGTACTGCCAGGACAGCAGCGATTCTAGTCATGCGCCTGCTGATCCGAGTTGTGGTTCGGACGGGCTCCTATACTCCCCACTATAGCTCCTCCATCGTGATTGCCTCTTCCGGGCAGGTGTGCGCACACAGTCCGCAACCCCAGCAGTGGTCGGGATCGAATCGGATGTGCTTCTGCAATACGCCATGAGTACGATAAGGTGTGT
>SKLM01000171.1 GCA_007123205.1 Thermoflexales bacterium | reverse complement strand
GGTGGAGCGCCCTGTCGTGGCAGATGGAGAGCTGAGGAGAAGCCTGGAGGCCTATCAGGGAGGGGAGGATCTCTACCGTTTCCTCGATACCGAGGAATTCAAGCGGGCGTTGGAAGGAGGCATGGAGGAGTGGATGCTCTTCCTCGCCCCCCATCAGAAGCAGATCGTCACCCGGACGTATCACGGGCCAGCTAGGGTGAAGGGAGTGGCGGGATCGGGCAAGACGGTGGTTGCCATCCACCGGGCCCGCCGCCTGGCTCGCGACGCCGCTAGAGAGGGGCGTAAAGTCCTCTTCCTCACTTACGGAAACCGGCTGCCTAACGTGATCCACTATCTTCTGAGACACCTGGCGGGAGAGAAGGCGCCGGAGCTGCAGGCCGTCGAGTGCCTCACCGTCCACCAGTGGTGTCACCGGTTCCTGACAGAGTGGGGCAGGCGACCGCAAGTCGCGGGCGGCGACACCCGCCGGGAAGCTATGGGAGCGGCTATCCGTGAAGCTCGGCTGCGTCACCCTGCGCTGAAACTCTGGTCCAGACCGCGGTCCTTCTTTGAGGATGAGATCAGGTATGCTATCAAGGGAAGGGCCATTAGCAGCTTGCCGGCGTACCTGAGGCTGGATCGGAGTGGGCGCGGGACCGGCTTGCAGGAGAGAGAACGTGAGGCTGTCTATGCCGTATACCAAGGCTACCAGGAGTGCTTACACGGGCAAGGATTGTGCGACTTCGACGATTTCGTTGTCCACGCCCTTGAGCTCGTGGAAGGCGGACATAAGCCTGATGGATATCAAGCGGCGGTGGTCGATGAGATCCAAGACTTGACCGCGGGGGTCATGCGGCTGATCCGGCTCATTGTGCCTGAGGGACCCAATGATCTCTTCCTCGTCGGGGATGGTCTTCAGCGCATCTACCCCGGCGGGTATGTGCTGGGCCGGCTCGGGATTGACATTACCGGGCGGGGGACTTTGCTCCGGAGGAACTACCGGAATACGCAGGAGATCCTGCGCGCCGCCCACGCCATGATGCGGGATCAGCGGTTTGACGATATGGACGAAGACGAGAGCGAGGTGGCGGAGCCGGAGTTCTCCATGCGGTCGGGCGAGTTGCCCGTCCTCCACCGGGCTAGCGATCCCGAGCGCGAGTTGGAGTGGGTGAGGACGAAGATCGCGACCCTCAAGGCAGCGGAGGGGTATCGGGACCGCGACTTCGCGGTGTTGTATCGCTGGCGTCAACCCTACCAGGGGCTCATTCGTAAGCACCTTTGTCCGGAAGTTGAGTTGATCGAGCTGGGACGAGATGCCGCTACCTACTTCGGTCCAGGAGCCAAACACACCACGTTCCACAGCGCGAAGGGGCTTGAATTCAAGGTGGTCTTCGTAGTTGGTGTGACGGACGGTCGTTTTGTGCCGCGGGATGACTGGTCCCTGGAGGGTGATGAGCTTGCGGCCTATCTCGGTCGCGAGCGGAGGCTGCTCTACGTGGCGATGACGCGGGCCCGCGATCTGCTTTACGTGACGTGCTCGCGGGGTCAGCCTTCGCGTTTCTTGTCTGACGTGCCGGATGGCTTTCTCAGGATTGAGTAGGGCAAAGCGGACTGTGTCATCAGCGACAGAGCAGGGGTCTTCACAGATAGAGAGGCCGCCGATTCTGGCTGGCCATTGGCTCGCTGGGTGCGCTGGGCGAATAGGTCTTGTCGGGGATGCCTGCGCCCAGGCTCAGGGTCGACGACGCTCTGCCAAGCGCAGAGATGGCTAACCAACTACTGCCTGTTGGCAATCCATGTGTTTGCGACGACGAGGTTGAAGGAGGGACCGAATGAGCGACCCGTTCTCCGACCGCTATTGGGTTGAGGAGTTCCAGGTTACCGAGGCGGATCTAGATCGCATAGAACAACGCATTCGGGAGACCAACGAGGCTCATGACTTGACCGCGTTGGCCCGCCGAGTCGTGCGCGGGCGGCTGCGGTACGGCCCAGAGAAGAGCCCAGAGGTCGAGGCCGCGCTCAAGTCTGACGCTTCTGTTCGACTTTGGGATGCGGAAGAGGAATGGGAAGCTGGTGATCAGGTGATCGTCGTGGCTCGCGACAAGCGGAAGAACCAGTGGTTCCGAGCCCCCTACATCGGCGAGGTGGTCAGGATTCGGGAGGGTCAGAACAGAGTAGAGATTCGGATCGATGCGAAGGGGAAGACCATCACCTAAAGCACAAAGCCTAACCCTGCGCAGGGTGAGAGCTATGAACGGTGGCGTCGCAAGCTGCGTGACCTCATAACGCCGTTGCGTGGGACTCGGGATGTTGAGCGCCAAGTAGACTATGTGCTGTTTCAGCACGAGCATGCATCCAGCCGATTGGTCAACGCGCTGGGAGCCGACAAACGTTTCGTGCGCCTAGAGGGCCGTTGGTTCCTGCGCGAGCTGGCCGTGCCGCCGACTGACGAGCAGTTGGCCGCTCTCGCCTGGGCGATGCTGCCTCTGGAGGAGTCCAAGCCCACGGCCGACCTCGTCTCCCTGGTTCACCCCCCTTTGGCCGAAGGTGATGCTGGCCTCTACGGCCTCTACCTGGCGCTGCGAGATTCTGCCGTCTTCGAGAATGCAGATCCTGGCCAACGCCCCCGCTGGTTCTTAGCCGGCCCCCCTCCTGGCGGCTGCACGACCCAACACGCC
>SKLM01000325.1 GCA_007123205.1 Thermoflexales bacterium | reverse complement strand
TCGAGAGGGGTTCTCCATCTTTGAGGGATGGCTGGAGGTCCACCGGGGAGCGCTGAGCCTGGTCCCACCGCAAGCGGCAGCCATTGGGTTCCCGCGCTATCATCTGGATGTGGGCTCGGAGGATCTGGTCGAGCGTCTGATTCGCGACAAGAGCGTGCTGGTTGCGGCCGGGGAGCACTTCGGAATCGATCACCATTTGCGGATCAGCTTCGGACTCCCTGCTCACTATCTGCGTCCCGCGCTGGACCGGATCCACGACCTGATCGTGGAGTTACAGGACACCTGATTCTCTGAGGAGGGGTCCGTTAGTGGAGCTGGGCGACACGTTCGCCGTCTGATAGGGAAGTAGACCGATGTCCGAGTCGGCCATCACGATGCGCGACATCTACAAGGCCAGGCGCAGGATCGCCGGAATGGCCATCAGGACCCCCCTGATCGAATCTCCAGAGTTGACGCAGCGGATTGGCGTGCCCGTTTATCTAAAGCTCGAGAACGTGCAGCGGACGGGCGCGTTCAAGATCCGGGGAGCTGCCAACAAGCTGTTGAGCCTCTCGGCCGAGGAACGGGAGCGGGGGGTCATCACCGTCTCCAGCGGCAACCATGGTCGTGCTGTCGCCCACGTGGCACGACAGCTGGGTATTAGGTCCGTGGTCTGCATGTCGAGTCGCGTGCCGGACCATAAGGCTGATGTGATCCGCCGGCTCGGGGCGGATGTGATCCTTGAGGGGGAGAGTTACGACGAGGCGGAGCGACACGCTGTCAGGATGGTGGAGGAGCTGGGCCTCACGATGATCCCGCCCTTTGACGACCCGTATGTGATCGCCGGGCAGGGGACCATAGGCCTGGAGTTGCTCGAGGATCTACCCGATGTGGATACGGTGGTGGTACCTCTCTCCGGCGGCGGTCTGTTGTCGGGCATCGCGCTGGCCCTGAAGTCGGCCGATCCGGGGACTCGGACCGTCGGCGTATCGATGGAGCGCGCGCCGGTGATGTTCCACAGCCTGAAGGCAGGGCGTCCGGTGGAGATGGAGGAGCAGGAGACGCTGGCCAGCGCCCTGGCCGGCGGCATCGGCCTGCAGAACCGCTACACGTTCGAGATGATCCGGAAGACCGTGGACGAGACCGTGTTGGTGTCGGAGGAGGAGATCGCCGATGGCATGGCCTTCGCCCTGAACTACCACAAGCTGGTTGTGGAGGGCGGCGGTGCCGTGGCTCTGGCCGCCGTGCTACACCGCAAGACCCAGCCCATGGGCAGGAATGTCGCGGTTGTGATCAGCGGAGGGAACGTGGAGATTCCACTACTCATGGAGATGGCTGCGGACCGCCGTCATCTGTGAGCGGCACTGCGCGGACACTCCAACCGGGTTTGAGCCACACGATACCCACGATGGTATCGTCGCAGGATCGGTGGGTCTGGGAGGATGCCGGTGGTCGGCCGAGCGCCCCCTTCAAGTTGACGAGATCCCCATACCGTTGTTGCGAGGGGCGTCAGCGACGATGTGCCTGAAAGTGGCGTGAGCTGAGGGCCGTGCCCCGCGGTCCCAGCTTGCCAGCACGGCGGTGGCGCGGTCTTTGCGAAGGGTGCGCTGCCGGGGGCTCCAGGCTGGCTGCTCTACGCGGCGGTGCTCAGGAGCCGGGGCGGCGTGAGAAGCCGCCGCTCAGCCTGACCCCGTTCCGATTGTAGCCACTTCACCAGGGCGATCCACCCGTTCTGGATCTCCAGCCCCGTGATGAAGCCGTCGAAGATACCACTCCCGGTGTTGAAATACGGGATCTCGCCTGCCTGCGCGAACTTGGGTGTGTGGGTGTGACCGCAGATCACCATCTGCTTGTGCGCTTCGATCCACTCGGAGATGCGCTGGCGCAGCGTGCCGCGGTTCCGTCCCTCAACGATCGAGGTCGCCACGTCGCCCAGACCCGAGTTCTGGATGGGACGCCATATGTGGCGGTTCACGAAGCGGGCGATGCGATACAGCCCATCGCTCTTGAAGTCGACCTGGTGGCCGTGAACCACAAAGATGCGCTGGTCGGTCCCGGCGTGCTCCAGAAGCAGACCTTCGTGAGCGGTCAGCCCATCCTTGGTCATCCGGTGTTGCCGGAAGATGAGGTGAGGCTCGGAACTCCGGATGTCGTGGTTCCCGAAGAGCATGTGGAGGCGATTCTGGTTGGCGAAGGCATGGAGCAGATCGAAGGTCCCCCTATGGGCTGCCTTCACAGCGCTGAGACGTCGATTCTGCCACAGCTCGTCGCCGTCACCCACCTCCACATAGGTGAAGCCCTCGTCGTAGTAGTGACCCAGCGCCTGGAGGAACAAAGCCTCGTTCTGGGCGAAAGCGTCAGAGCGAGAGTTGTCGCCCCGATGAAGGTCGCTGAAGAAGATCAGCCGCGAGTTGTCGTCAAAGAAGACGCGCTGGGCCGATCTGAGGGCTTGCGTCATCCGTCGGTAAGCACGGCGGCGGAGAGTGTTCCGCAGCGCGATGATCTGCTCTAACGGTAGCAGGGCCCACGAGTTAGTTCTAGAGTGCGGAGTCATCGATCCGATTGTCCCTCCTGATGCCAAGCGATCTTCAGCTCTTCCGTTGAGACCCAGAGCGCATCGTCCGAGATCCTGTCTGCCATCGCGGATCTCAAACGTCGCGCAAAGGCTGGATGCCGTT
>SKLM01000166.1 GCA_007123205.1 Thermoflexales bacterium | reverse complement strand
GAAGCTAAGCCGTGTGCGAAGCTAAGCCGTGTGCGAAGCTAAGCCGTGTGCGAAGCTAAGCCGTGTGCGAAGCTAAGCCGTGTGCGAAGCTAAGCCGTGTGCGAAGCTAAGCCGCGTGCGCAACCAAGCTCTGTTCAGCAGCGATCCCCGTGCCGGTCGAAATGGCGATTTTGCCCTCCAAATGGATCCAGCGCAAGGAGAACCTCGATGAAGAAGACCGATTCATGCAGCACCAGGCAGCGCTTACTGTCAGGGAATGAGGCGATCGCTCTGGGCGCCTGGGAGGCCGGCGTTAGGTATGCCGCGGCCTACCCGGGGACGCCCAGCACGGAGATCCTCCCTGCTCTGGCCGGATACGCCGGGGTGAGGGCTGAGTGGGCCTCGAACGAGAAGGTAGCACTGGACGCGGCCATCGGTGCCTCTTTCGCAGGGGGCCGGGCGCTGGCGGCGATGAAGCACGTCGGCGTCAATGTCGCCTCCGACAGTCTGATGTCCCTCTCGTACACCGGTGTCGGCGCGGGCCTTGTGTTGGTCAGTGCTGACGATCCAGGGGCCTTCAGCTCTCAGAACGAGCAGGACAACCGTCACTACGCCCGTTTTGGGAAGTTCCCGTGCCTGGAGCCCTCGGACAGCCAGGAGGCTAAGGACTACACCGCCTTCGGCTTCGACCTGAGCGAGAGATTTGACACGCCGGTGATGGTGCGGTCAACGACCAGGCTGTCTCACTCGAAGACGCCGGTACTGGTGAGCATGCCCGATGCGGGCCGTGAACCGGAATCACTGGCTCCTTTCGAACGAAAGCCGCAGAAATACGTGATGATCCCGGCGTATGCCCGAATGCGCCATCCAGAGGTCGAGGCCCGTATGGAGGCCCTTGCCGATTATGCTGAGACCTGTCCGTTGAATCGGATCGAGTGGGGTGACAAGCGTGTGGGCATCATCACAGATGGAATGGCCTATCATTATGCGCGGGAGGTATTCAAGGGTTTCTCCTTCCTGAAGCTGGGGATGGTGCACCCGCTGCCGGAGCAAATGATCCGTGAGTTCGCCGCCCAGGTAGATGAGCTGGTGGTGGTGGAGGAGTTGGATCCCTTCATCGAGGGGCAAGTCCGAGCCTGGGGTCTGGATGTGGTGGGTAAGGACGTGTTTCCCCGGACGGGCGAGCTCACGCTGACCCGGGTGCGGATGGGCGCGATGGCTGCCGGCCTCCCGGTTGAGGAGGCACCACGCGAGCCGGCGTCGCTAGCGACTCTGGAGATACCGCAACGGCCCCCGGCGCTCTGTCCCGGGTGTCCGCACCGTTCTGTCTATTTCAACCTGCGGAAGCTGAAGCTGCTGGTATCGGGCGATATCGGGTGCTACGCCATCGGTGTGCTGCCGCCCTTTGAGGAGATGGATATGCTGGTGTCGATGGGAGCCAGCATCGGCATGGCTCACGGTGCCAAGCAGGCCGGGTGTCCCGATGATATCGTAGCGACCATCGGGGACTCCACGTTCTTCCACACAGGGCTGCCCGAGCTGGCGAACACCATCTACAATGGCGGGAACACCTGTACGATGATCCTCGATAACCGGACCACCGCGATGACGGGTGGACAGAACCATCCCGGGACCGGTGTCACCCTCCAGGGGGAGATCACCAGGCAGATCGACATCGAAGCGGTGGTGCGGGCGATGGGCGTGGAGGATCTTTGGGTAGTCGATGCTATGGATGTGGAAGGGGTGGAGCGGGCGATCCGTGAGGCGGTAGCGGTGGAGGGGCGTCCATCTGTGGTCCTCGTCGAAGGGGAGTGCGTCTTCGTTCCCGGTTTCGAGCGCCGGCCGGTGGCGGTGGTGGACGAGGAGGTGTGCAACGGTTGCGGCTTCTGCTTCCGAGTGGGGTGCCCGGCGATCCTGAAGTCCGATGAGGTAGATGAGCGGAGCGAGCGGCCGAAAGCCGAGATCGATCCGCTACTGTGCACCGGCTGCACCGTCTGCCTGCAAGTGTGCCCGCGGGGGGCCATTTACGAGACCGAGAGCGAGGAGGCCTAGATGCAGGATACCACCAACTTCCTTTTCGTGGGCGTAGGCGGCCAGGGCATCCTCACGGCCTCCGATATTGCGGCGGGAGTAGGGCTGGAGGGAGGATACCAGGCGAAGAAGTCGGAGGTGCACGGGTTCTCGCAGCGGGGTGGGGTGGTAGAGAGCCACGTCCGTTGGGGGGAGGACGTGGGGTCTCCGACAGCCGAGAAGGGCACGGTGGACTTCCTGATCGCCGTCGAGGTGATGGAGAGTGCCCGCTGGATCGACTGGCTGCGGCCCGGCGGTGTGGTGCTGATCAACCGGCAGCGGATCGCGCCCATGACGGTGACGGCAGGCGATGCCGTCTACCCCTCGGATGAGGAGATCTTGGAGGCGGTGAAAGCCCGTACCGAGGACGTGAGCTGGGTGGAGGGGCTGGCCATCGCCAGGGAGCTGGGGGACGCGCGGATGACCAATACGGTAATGCTGGGGGCTCTGTCGACGCGATTGGAGGTGGAGCCGGAGATCTGGCTGCGGGTGATCGAGGGGCGGGTGCCGCCCAGGTATGTGGAGATGAACCGGAGAGCATTCGAAGAGGGGCGCCGCGCGGTGAGTTGAGGGAGCCGGGGACGGTCGGGGTCACAGACCCCTTGGAGCCAGGGTGGGTGGAG
>SKLM01000048.1 GCA_007123205.1 Thermoflexales bacterium | reverse complement strand
GATCCACCTCCAGGGTCGTCGTGGTCGCGATCTCCACCGCCACGCCGCATACCTCGCCGTCCCCCTGGATGGCGTGACCGTCGCCCAGATAGAGCAGGGCCCCGCTGACCTGCACCGGGAGATAGAGCGTGCACCCGGGCGCCACGTCGGGCAGATCCATGTTCCCTCCGTGTTTGTCCGGCGTCAGCGCCCCGATGGCCTCGACCTGCGGAGACGTGGCGATCGTGCCGATAAATGGCGCATAGGGCAGCATCAGCCCCTCGCGCCACACCACCCCGTCACCGGTGACTTGAGTCTTGCGCACAATCTCGGGGAGTGGGTCCTGGAGCGTCACCGTCCTGTCGGTACTGGTCAGCCCGCCGAAGAAGGGGACAAGACAGGTGGTGCCCCGCGGCTGAGGGCCCCGGGGCTCGATGGAGCGAATCGTCACCGCCAGCGCATCGCCCTTCTCCGCCCCTGCGACGAAGATGGGACCGCTCTGCGGGTTTACGAAAGGCATGGTCAGGACATCACTCGGGCGGGTATCCTCGCTCTCAATCAGGCCCCCGAAGGCGTCCTGGGTCTCAACCACAACGGTGTCGCCGGGACGGACACGGAGTACGGGCTCGGCGTAGGGCCCAATTACGTAGTGAAACGACTTCTGGATGTCCTCTGTGAGGAAATGCTTCGTCATGATGACCTCCCCTAACTGCAGTGGCGTGCCGATCCGATATTGGCAGCGGTCACGGCAGAGCCCCGACCCTCAACCCACCTCCTCCTCCGACCCCACGCTGCCGGGCACCTGGAGGTGAGGGACTACCCAGTGGACGGGGCCCGACTCACCGCCCGTCCCGGGTCAGCATTCTCCTGGCGATCACAAGATTAAGAGCCACGATCGATACAGCTGCCCCGGCGATGGCTATGCCTCGTTTGCTCACGGGGATCTCCTGGCTACCGTCCGGCAGAGGCGGCGTCTTCGGATCATACCACTTCATCATCCGGTCGATCACCGGGGTCTGGATTCCCCTTTCGCTGACGAACTCCTTGAACTGGTGGGTCAGATACTCCATCTCATCCCGTGCGGCCATGGCGTGACCCTCTCCGCTGATCTTCATCATCTCCAGCTTACAGGCCTGGCGGAGCAGAGCCACCATCACCGGTTCCGGAATCCAGAAGACCAGGCGCAAGGCGGCGGGTGTGAGGCCCACGTCTGCCTTCTGCAGGGCCCTGAACCCCTCACGGATACCCCGCACCCCCAGCACCAGCGCGTCGCGGGTGCGCGCCAGCCGCTCGATATCGGTCTCGCAGGCGTAGAGGGCGGGCACAAACGCCGGCATAAGGGCAACCACGTGGCACTTCAGCCAGGCATCCATATCGCGGCGGATCTCGACCTCGTACCCTTCCATCGTGCTCAGGAAGGCAGCCACGTGACGGGTACGCGGGGTGATCCGACCGTCGACCTCGCCGATGGGGATGGTCCAACGGTGATCCTCGTCGGCAGGTACAATGCGGGTCACGTGACCGATCCGCTCACCACCGGGATAGGGGAACCCGCTCATCACCCGCTCTTTACCCAGGGCCTCGACCAGTTGCTCAGGGCCAGCGAAGTTGTTCATCATGAACAGAACGGTGGACGCGTGCTGATTCGCAGCCAGGGCGGGTAGGATCTTCACAGCCTGGTTCATGCGCATGACCACCATGATCAGGTCATAGACATCGTCAGGTTCCAGAGATTCCGTCGTCTTGACCCGGGTCACCGTCCTGGGGCCGTCGATCCCGCTCTCTAGCACCACGCCGTGTTCCTTGAGGTCCTCCAGCCGCTGGCCCCGGGCCAACAGCGTGACGTCCTGCCCCGCTTCGTGGAAACGGGCCGCCATCAGGCTGCCCAGGGGCCCGGCGCCGAATACGAGGGTCTTCATCGATGATGCCTCCTTGTCTCTATCCGTCGTCTCTCTTCATCGCCTATGGTACCTGGAGCGGGGTCGCTGTCAAGCAGTTGTCCAGCTTGAGGTGCAGCAGGGCTCTCATCATGGTGCACGCCACTCCCACCGGAGCGTACCACTTACTGCCAGAACCACCTCTGTCATTCCGAGGAGCGCTAGCGACGAGGAATCTCGGTCTTCGCCATCCCTCCAACGCCCGCTCCCCCCCCTCCTCACCTCCGCTCCTCCTCACCCCCGCTCCGGGCGGATTCACCAATCCGCCCACTGCCGCAGGCAGCCCACACCCCGGCCTCCCCCGGTTCCTTCCACCCGGATCGACGGCACTCCGCTTCGCTGCGTGCCTAACTACAAACGGGCCCTTTGTCCCAGTCCCTTCCGAGCTGTCATCTGCCCCTTCCTCCGACCGCCGCCACCCGCTCCGGGCCCCACTCCCGCTCCCGGCGGATTCACCAATCCGCCCACTGCCGCAGGCAGCCCACACCCCGGCCTCCCCCGGTTCCTTCCACCCGGATCGACGGCAGTCCGCTTCGCTGCGTGCCTAACTACAAACGGGCCCCCTGTCCCAGTCCCTTCCGAGCTCTCATCTGCCCCTTCCTCCGACCGCCGCCACCAACTCCGGGCCCCACTCCTCCTCCGGGCGGATTCACCGAACCGCCCACTGCCGCAGGCAGCCCAAAACCCGGCCTCCCCCGGTTCCTTCCACCCGGATCGACGGCACTCCGCTTCGCTGCGTGCCTAACTACAAACGGGCCCCCTGTC
>SKLM01000007.1 GCA_007123205.1 Thermoflexales bacterium | reverse complement strand
ATGAGCGCGTAGTCGACACCGGCGTAGTCCATCTCCGCAATCAGACTGTGCGGCGTGAACTCTAGATCTCGCAAGTTGGGCGGGAGAAACTGCTTAGTGTAGTCCTCGCCGTCTACCGTCCAGACCACACGCCCACGGTCCCGGTCGAGGCGAAAGTCGACCTCCGGCAAGCGGGACAGATCCAGACGCCCCTGAGGGGCCAGGACCCGCGATGAAGCAGCCGCCCGATCATCCACCCGCCAGGCTGGCTGATGGTGATGAGCGTGGGCGGCCTGTACCCACCGCAAGTGCTCATCGGCATCGGCGTGGCCGGCCCGGCTATCGAGGGGTTCGAAGCAATATGCGTGAGCGTCGATGAACACCTATGTCACCTCGCTGCAATGCCAGATGGAAGCCCTTATGCATCGCATCACACCACCTCGCCGTACCGGTCCGGGCACCGCGGACCGTCGCGTGTTCTCCTATCGGCGGCCTTCGTCGCGCAGCCCGCCCATCAATCACCCGCGACCGTTCACGGACCAGCGGAACCAGGATCGGGACCGGTCACCTCCACCGGGCAGAGCTTGGGTCTGACAGGTTGCCAACGCCCGGTGGGCCGCGCGCCGCGTTGTTGAGGAACCCTCAGGCCAGGCCCAGCAGGCGGCGAGCATTCTGCCCCAGTACCTTCCGCTTGGCCTCGTCGGAGATGCGAGCAGTGATGATCTTGCCCAACTGCGCGCGCGGATCCATCAGCGGCATATCCGTCCCAAACAACACCCGGTCGGCTCCAGCCTCTCCCACGAGCTGCTCGATCACACCGGGCGTCCGGAACGTGGAGCACGTCTCCAGGTAGATGTTTGAGTGCGCCTGCACCGCCGCAATGCCCTGCGCTCGCTCTTTCGGCGTGTTCCCGGCATGGCCCGCCACGAAAGTAGCGCGAGGAAAACGAGGCGCAACGTCGGCCAGCATTCCAGGCTGGGCTTGGGGATCAGGACCGGTGTGGAAAATCACTACCAGGCCGCGTTCGTCCGCGAACTCGTAGATGGGGTCCCACGGGGGTTCGTTCAGTCCCCAGGGCGTGGAGGGCGAATAAAGCTTGATCGCAGTGAGACCCAGCTCGTCAACCGCCCGCGCCAGCTCCAACACCGCCCGCTCCCCAATCAGCGGGGAGACGTAGGCAAAGCCGATGAAGCGATCGGGATGGTCGGCAACGAACTGTGCCGTCATATCATTGCTTGCGGCGCCGGTAGGATCCCAGACGTGGAACACACAAGATCGGTCGATGCCTGCCCGGTCCATCGCGTGGAGCATGAGCGATGGATCGTCCTTCATGCCGTTGGCGTCCTGGCGTCCGACGTGAGCGTGGAAGTCTATGATCTCGGCTCCATCAATCACGGCCACCCCCTCCCAGGATGCGCTCCAGGTTGCCGGCGCAGATCAGGGCCAGCTCTTCGTCGCTCAGATCCGTGTGATGCAGGTAGAAGAGCATCGGGCCCATGGCGTAGCGCCAATACCACGAGCCGTACACCAACCGCTCCGCTCCGTATTCGTGCCGCAGGGCCTCCACCTCGCCGATGGGCTCATAGCGACTCAGCTCCAGACACGCATCGGGAAGCGCATCGAGAATCGGTCGCACCCAGAGCGCGTGGACGTAGTGCGCTCCCACGAGCAACACCCGCAGCTCAGGATACTCCTGCAGCGTCGTCACCAGATCATCAGCATCAAAGTCGGGCAGCGGTATCCAGACCGGGATCTCAGCCTCCTCAAGCCACGACAGGAGCTGATGGTAGGCCCAGGGCCGAAAGGGCAATCCCGCGGACTCGGTCTCACACAGGCGAACGGAGCTGACACGACCCTGTCTATGGAGGGTCTCCAGCTGCGTAAGCGAGTCGGCCGTGGGAAGGGCCAGCCACTGAGGAACCAGCCTGCCATCATCTCCGAGCCAGTCCTCCAGCAGCTCGTTTCCGGCCGTGGGGCTAACCGTCTCGGCCTGGGCATGATAGACCAGGGCGCGGTCGACGCCGTGAGCATCCATCTCGGTCAGAAGGTCTGCCCGATTGGGGCACGGTGATGGTTCGTCCCGCCGGTGCCCGACGCACACGTTGGCGTCAAAGACCGGAACGGAGGGGCTGAAGCTAAGCGATGCCATGGTAGTCTCCTCGTTATGGGGCCAGTTCGGTGTTACGCCCCCGGTGTGATGGCATGCCCAATCCACGTAAGTCACAACACGCTGAGATTCAGCGCAGCTGCCCGCGGAGCCCTACCCAAGTTCCCTGGGTATGCAGCGCAGTCGCGGAATTGGAACTCTGTTTCCATTCTATCATGGCTTGCTCCGGGTGTCAAGGATCTAGGGTCTCATATCCGTCCAGAGGGCAGGATCACCACCGGACGATAGATCGCCCGGGCCTGGCTGCTCACGGTAACGGCCAGCCGAACCCCTGGACTAACTCACGGAGTTCTGCCATTTCCGCTTCGTTCAGAGGCAAGGTGGGAGGACGGGGAGGCCCGACAGGCCGACCCAGCAGATCCATCAGTCCCTTTGCCAGCCGGTAACCACCGGAGCGCCGCCCAAGCTTGGCCATAAACTCACGCAGTGGCAGGTTGACACTCTCATACAGCGCCTGGGCCTCGTCATACTTCTCGTTCTCCGTCAACTCCCATACCTTGAGCACGTGGGCCGGATAGATGGCGGCCAGGGGATCGAT
>SKLM01000390.1 GCA_007123205.1 Thermoflexales bacterium | reverse complement strand
GGCTCTGGGAGTTGGCCGAGGCCGCTGGGGTCGGCCTTATCGTCGAGGAGGAGTCCATCCCGATCCTCGCGGAGACGGCCGCCGTGTGCGAAGCACTGGGGTTGGATCCACTGGGCCTGATCGCATCGGGCGCCTTGCTCCTGGCCGTCGCCCGCGGCCAAGCCGACGACATAACACGCGCTCTTCAGGCGGAAGGCATCGCTGCAGCTACCATCGGTCGAATCGTCACGCCCGAGAAAGGTGTGGTTTTGAGCAGCGGAGGGGGCACCCAGCCACTACCCCGCTTCGACCAGGACGAGATCACCCGCCTCTACCAGTAGGCCTCGGGCCACCCATCCCGGTCCCTCAACCCCAGGACCAGGGCTCAAGACACAACCTGACGACGCCCGGCGAGCATCAGGTCGTTGAGCGTGAACCACTGTTGAGGAGCAGCCCGGTGAGCGCTCCTTCCTGGAGTGCACCACCAGTATCGCTGTACCGACGACGACAGCCTACCGAGATCCATCCCGCATACCACCCGCGTTCCACCCAATGCTTCCGATCTGTCGCGCTGCTCATCCGCCCGTTATGAGCCCGCGTATGTCCAGCGGCTCGCCCTTAGCTGGGTCGCGATGCAGCGAAATGGCCTCTGGCGGACACTGGGAGACACACACCCCGCAGCCCATGCAGGTCGCGGGATCGATGTGAGCGAATCCGTGGAGGAAGGAGATCGCCGCAAACTGGCAGGCGTCCGCGCATGAGCGGCAGGCAGCACAGACGCTGCCGTCCGCCCGGGCGACGTAGCCCGACGGTGCCAGCATCGGTACGCCAGTTCGGTGGGCCTGCATAGCCCCGCAGCAGCACGCACAGCAGTTGCAGATGGCGTAGAATCGGTCCAGCATCGCATCCTTGAAGAACGCGTGATGGACGTGTCCACGCCCGTCCTCGGCCTGGAGAATGCTCACTGCCTCCTCCGGCGCGATCCAGCGTGAGCGATGCGGATGGTGGTCGACGATGAAGCTGGCGAAGGGTTCGCCAATGATAAGGCACACCGCCAGCGGTTGGCAGGGATCCGGCCGACGGGCGCGACACGGGCAGTCTAGAACCACGATGTGGTCGGGATTCTTCAGCACGATGTCTCGGGCCCGGGCGTACGGGATCACCTGCTCCAGATCGACCAGGCGGATCTCCTCGTCCACGGTGACCAGCTGTGTCGCCTGCTGGAGGGGCACCACCTTGCCGTGATACGTGTCGGCGAAATCAGTCCCTCCGTCCATTGAACTCTTGGTCGACTCTTGGTTGAACCAGGCGAGGATCCGCCGCGCCATCGGACCAACGACCCGAGCCATAGGGTGCTCGCCCGTCGCAACCCTGATGTAGAGATACGGCCAGCGGGCGTAGACGTAACCGTGGATGCGATCGAACCAGGTGAAGCCGGGCACCTCTCCCGCCTCCTGCAGGAACGCGCGAGTGGAAGGGGTCAGAAGTTGCCAGGATCTACGCCTTGCTGGTCGCTCGCCCTCCCCGGATGGAGCAGCCATACTAGCGCCTTCCCGGTGCCGCGGGCACGGTCACAGTGGGCCACGTGGTATGGCCGGATCGTCCAAGTCTCATCCGCAGCTTGCGCCCCGTTTCCCGCGAACAGAAGAGGCCCGTTGTGGAGACAAGAGTTCCAGTTGGACCTCAGAACCCAGGAGGCGGGCCAGCTTGTTGAACTCACCTTCCAAAGTGTCGACCGTCACGTCCACGGCCATATCGAACGATACCTCCTTACCATGATCTCGCCGCCGCCGCGCATTGAGCAAGTCAGTTCTCGGCCAACACCTCTGCTAGCTTGTCGAGTGACTCGTTTATGCCCAGAATGGAATAGTGGCGCATCTCACCTACTGGCCAGTGGTACTCCGTCCAGGTCAATTCAGTCTTGTCCCCCATCGGCTGGAATTCCAACGTGACCCGTGTCTGCTCCGGGAAGGTTGGGGGCATGGCAGCCTCCAGAGCGCCACGATCTCGCTGCGGCGCCGCAGCCCCACACCCAGCATAGCAACTCCGCCCACCACGAGAACTGCCTCGACGCAGGCCAGACAGATTGGCGCATTCAACTCTGAAGCCCCGCACGCGGAACCGAAAGCAGTAAGCCGACACGAGGGCAAATAGCGGTACTGGACCCCCACTGCGCAGGAACCGCTTCCCACCCGCGCACGGTCTCACCCCGTCGACCTGCCGGAGCATGATGAGGCAGAGAGACGGTAGCACTCAAGCGTGCGCGTGACCCCCACGGGTCAGATCCTGGCCTGGAAGGTTCGTCGCGAAGGCCGGGGCGGCCGATGAGGAGCCTGCGGACGCGTACACCGTCAGACACGACGGTTGACAGCAGGATCAGCAGCATCCCAATGAGTCCACCCGAATAGCCGGTCAACTCCATCCTCTCGGTATGGGAGACGGGTTAGGGCGACTCCATGGGTACGAAGTTCAGTACCTCCCGCCCGTCACTGTACCAGATCCTCAGTTGGTCCTGAGTCAACTCGAACTCCCCGACGGTCTGATTACTGTGTTTATACCAGACGGGCAGCACCCCAACCGTTGAGTATGGTTGGGGCTGTGGTTGACTTGGGTTGGGGCTTGGTTGGATTCCGATTGCAGGAGACAGAGGTCGCCCCGGTAAGGCCATGGTTGGCGACCTGTGGACATGCCCACTGCCGTCCGTTAGCAGCGTCTCCAGGCCTCACCTATCTGGCACCATGCAGGGAGATCATCTGCGTGTGGCTCACCTCACAGCTGCAGATCGGCCCCTGCAACGGAGCGGCGGGCGCTACCATCGGACCACCGCATTCCCATCGAAGATCGTGGAAGCCCCCCGTGCCCGTACGTCGAGGATCCGAGCGTTCGCGAAGAAGGGAAAGTCGAACTCGGTACGCTCTCCCGCCTGCTTGCCAGGAATGGGCATCAGCCTAGCCGTGAGCGGTTTGTCCACCACCAGCGAAAGCGTCGCCACGTCCAGAAGGATGGCAGAGAGCTCCTCCACCGTCACGTGGCCCGGGAGAGGGATCGTGTCAAGACCGGTTCCGCAGACCGTCGAGTAAAGCAGAAGGCTGTCGAGGCCGAAGAGACCCTCCGCGCTCCTCCGCGCCAGCGTCTCATCCTCGAGAACAGGCAACATCACCCCCGAGAAGCCGCAGCCAGGGAATTCCGCTTCTTCGATGGCTCGCTTGATGAGAGCCACTCCAAACAGCGTGCCACTGCCGCCAAACGCGTCCACCCCCAGGGCTTCGATGCCATGGCCGATGCTCCGCGCACGCTCGGGAAACGGCGCCAGAGAGAAATCGATGCCGCCAAACCGCAACCCGAAGTCGTCCTCCAGGGTCTTGCCAACCTCCCCGATGATCCGGCCCTTTTGCTCAATAAGCCCGCGGAGACTCGCGCGAGCTTCGCCCAGGCTCGTAGCTCCAGAGAACCCGGTCACGGCCAGGTCGGCCGCTTCGGTGGCAATGGAGAAGCAGGGGTCCGATCCCCGATGGTACGCAGCGGGGAAAAACGGTGAGCCGGGCTCACAGTTGGCCAGTACCGCCAGGCGGAGATTGCCGAATCCATCGGGCGTCGAATGGGCGATCTCTACGATGGCCTCAGCAGCCTTCGCAATGCCTTCCAGGCTGATTCCGGAGTCTCTGGATGCCACCAAGACGGATACAAACACGCTCTCGGTGCGACGGATGATCTCGGGCACCACCTCTATGTAGGCCAGGTCATCCTCTGGCCGCACGGCCCTCGCCGGACCGATGGAAACATAATCCACGCCCTGGGCCCGACACCTTTCCTCCAGCGCCTGCGCGAGGGGTGTCGCCTGATCAGGTCCCTGACCAGACAATATGGCCGGAAACGGCTGGGTAGCCAGGCGCACCGTCTGCACCTCCAGCCCGGCCTCCGTGAATCGGATCCGAGCCTGGTGCTGGAAGAGCTCTAACGTCTGGGACAGACCCGCGATGGGCGGATAGGATACGGACACGCCAATGGTTACCGAACGAATGCGCATAACGCCTCCTCGGAACCGCTACAGTTCCTGACCGGCCAACACGAGTCGAAGGAACAGAGCGGACCGCTGGTCGGCAATATCACCGACGTGGGCATCGACGAGCTGGCACGGGGAGGTGCCGCTTCCCGTGGACGATCTCGTAGTGAACCACCAGACGGTCAGCGGAGTGCGGCGTAGGTTGTGCCTTCGGGACGGCCCGGTCCCATCGGCCCTCCACAGCAGAAGTGGAGGGAGCCCAGCGGCGACTCCGGCGGCGGGCCCCACCTCTCAGTCGTCGGCTGAAGTTCGGCACAGATAGGCTTCTAGCCTTCGCCGCTTGACGCACCCTGTGGGCGGATGATCGCCAGTACCTCGTCTTGAGCCACCTGGGTGCCGGGCGCCACGAGCAGATTGCTCACGATTCCTCCGCGAGGGGCCCGGAGCTCCAGGTTCATCTTCATAGACTCCAGAACGGCCACGACATCCTGCTCGTCTACGTGAGCACCCTGATCCACTTCCATCTTGACGAGCAACCCGGGCAGAGGAGCGCGCATTTCGATTTCCGGGGAGAGATGTCGAATCTGCTGGGCTGCGTCCTGGCCTACCTTCAGATCCCCGTTTGGTGGGTGGGGGACCCGATGGCCGCGCCGGAGCATCGCGTGGTACGGCCGGCCTGCAACTGTCACATAGCGGCCATTCTCCTCCGCCATCGCCACGTCGACCTCGTACGAGAGATGGTCCAGCAACAGAGAATACTGACCACCTACCGTCATCAAGTCCACCTCGTACAGACGCCCATTCACCCGGACTTGGCCGCCAGACCCGAACTCGATCTGGAAGATCTCCCCATCGACGCTCGCCGTGTAGTTCATCCGCAAGCTCTCCCGCGCGCGGCACCAGCCCGCGCCCTCACCGGCTGGCTAGCCCCACCGGTTTGTCAACTCCCACCGACCCAACATCTTCCATCGGCTGACGCGACCCTGGCTTAGCTGCGCACGCTGGTCCGAATCGTCTCCCCCGCGTCGCCGATGCTCGAGGAGGGCCGCCGTTAAGGCTGCCGCCAGGCGCCGATCCGACTCTGCCTCCCATCCCTTGGCAGCCCCAAGTGTTTCACGGTCCCCTTGCCGCGGGAACGCCTCCTCCACAAAACCAGTATCGAATTGGCCACCCAAGAAGCGCGTGCTATCCATCAACGCCCGGTACAAGTGGAGGTTCGTCGTGACGCCGGCGATCTGGTACTCTGCCAGGGCACGGCGCATTCGGACGATAGCAACTGCTCTGGTCTCTCCCCAGGCAATCAGCTTGGCCAACAACGAGTCATAGTACGGGGTAATGGTCACTCCCTCCGAAATCCCGCTGTCCACTCGGATGCCAGGGCCGGCCGGTTCGCGGAGACGCGAGACCTCGCCCACGCAGGGTGCAAACCCGCGATTGGGATCCTCCGCCAGGATGCGGCACTCCAGTCCCCAGCCTCGCGAGAGTACAGCGTCCTGAGTGTAGTGCAGATCTCGCCCAGCGGCAATCCGCAGCTGCTCCTTGACAATGTCGATCCCGGTCACGGCTTCCGTGACGGTATGCTCGACTTGCAGCCGCGGGTTGACCTCCAGAAAGTAGAACTGTCCTCCCGGGTCAAGCAGGAACTCCACCGTCCCGGCACTGACGTACCCCACAGCTCTGCCGATGCGCACGGCGGCCCGATGGATGCGCTGCCGCAACTCCTGATCCAGGGCTCTTGATGGTGCCTCCTCGATGAGCTTCTGATGCCGGCGCTGGATGGAGCACTCCCGCTCTCCCAGATGGACCACGTGACCATGGGTGTCTCCCAGGAGCTGGACCTCAATGTGCCGCGCTCCGTCCACCAGCCGCTCGAGGTAGACCTCATCCCCTCCGAAGGCGGCCTGCGCCTCCTGACGGGCCCGCGGAATCGCCGCGGCCAGCTCTTGACGCGAGTGCGCAGCGCGAATGCCCATCCCACCGCCTCCGACCACTGCCTTCAGCATGACCGGATACCCGAGCCGTTCGGCCGCCTCCAGAAGGCCCTCGTCGTCCAACCCAGACTCGGACCCTGCCAGCACTGGAATGCCCAGCTCACGGGCTACACCCCGAGCCGCCGGCTTGTCACCCAACAGCGCCATCGTCTCCGGGCGCGGGCCGACGAATGTCAGCCCGGCATCTAGGCACTTCCTGGCAAAAGCCGGAACCTCGGCCAGAAAGCCATAGCCCGGATGTACCAGTTTGGCACCGGCATCCAGCGCAATTTGGACGATCCGATCCCCCTGCAGGTAGCTCTCGGCGGCCGGGGGCGGGCCAATGCCATACGCCTCGTCTGCATACCGGACGTGCGGCATATCTCGGTCGGCCTCCGAGAAGACGGCCACAGTGCGCAGGCCGAGTTCTCGACAGCTGCGCAAGACGCGCACGGCCACTTCTCCCCGATTGGCAACCAGTACCTTATCAGGCATCGTCAGGCATCGTCAGGCATCGTCAGGCATCGTCAGGCATCGTCAGGCATCGCGAAACGCCATCTGCAGAGTCCATCATAGCTCATTGAGGCCCCATAGTAGCGCAGGTCGGCTTCCACAACCTACCACGGCTTAGCTGCGCACGCGGCTCAGGGCTCGCAGCGCGAGCTAGGCACGCGGCTTAGGGCTCGCTGGCGCGAGCTGGGCACGCGGCTTAGCTGCGCACGCTGGAGCTCTGAAGCTACCCGTGCAGGACCAACGACTCGCGGCCCAGCCGTCGTTCATAGGGGTATGCTCCCGTGCTTCTTCGCCGGTCGATGCACGCGCTTGTTCTGCAACATCTCCAGCGAGCGTATCACCCGCGACCGGGTGTCGCGGGGGGCTATGACGTCGTCCAGGTAACCGCGCTTGGCCGCTACGTAAGGATGGGCGAACTCCTCCCGATACTCCCTGACCAGCTGCTCCCGCACCGATTCCGGATCGTCGGCCTCCTCAAGCTCGTGGCGAAAGACGACACTCACCGCGCCCCTTGGCCCCATCACGGCGATCTCCGCTCCAGGATACGCGTAGCACACGTCGCCACGGAGAGCCTTGGAGCTCATAACGATGTAAGCGCCACCGTACGCCTTGCGGGTAACGATCGAGATCTTCGGCACGCTGGCCTCTGCGTAGGCGTAGATCATCTTCGCGCCGTGGCGGATGATACCGCCGTGCTCCTGCTCCACTCCCGGCAGAAATCCCGGCGTGTCCACCAGTGTGACCAGCGGTATGTTGAAGCAATCACAGAAGCGGATGAAACGGGCCCCTTTGTCCGCTGCATCGATGTCGAGCACGCCCGCCAGAACCGGTGGCTGTTGGGCCACGATGCCGACCACGTGTCCACCCATTCGGGCGAAGCCCACCAGTAAGTTGGGCGCGAATCGCTCCTGGACCTGGAGAAAGACCTCGGCGTCGACGATCCGCTCAACGATCTCCAGCATATCGTAGGGTTCGGAAGGATCGTGAGGCACCAGCGTGTCCAGGACGGGATCCACCCGATCGGATGGGTCGAGGGGAGTTAGATAGGGAGGATCCTCCGCGTTGTTCGAGGGCAGGAACGACAGCAGCCTTCGGACCAAGCCGAACGTCTCCTCCTCCCCCTGACACGCGAAATGCGTCACCCCGCTCTTCCGACTGTGGACGTCGGCCCCACCCAGCTCCGCCGCGCTGGCCTCCTCCTTCGTCACGGATCGGATGACGTCCGGGCCGGTGATGAACATGTACCCCGTGTCCTCGACCATGAAGACGAAATCCATCAGAGCCGGGGAGTAGACCGCTCCCCCGGCGCACGGCCCGGCGATGATGGAGAGTTGTGGGATCACGCCGGAGGCCATCGTATTGCGGTAGAATATCTCCCCATACGCGTTGAGGGACGTCACACCCTCCTGGATGCGAGCCCCTCCGGAGTCGTTGATCCCGATGACCGGCGCCCCGTTCTCCAAGGCCAGATCCAGCACCTTGCAGACCTTCTGCCCATGGACCTCACCTACCGATCCACCCAAGACGGTGAAATCCTGGGCGAAGATGTAGACGAGCCGCCCTTCGACCTCGCCCCAGCCGGTGACCACGCTGTCTCCCAGCGTCCGCCGCTCCTCCAATCCGAACTCGGTCGCCCGGTGGGTCACGAAGGCGTCGAGTTCGTGGAACGTGCCTGTATCGAGCAAGGAGGCAATCCGTTCCCGGGCCGTCAGCTTTCCTTTCGCGTGCTGAAGTTCTATGCGGCGCTTTCCTCCTCCGAGGCACGCTTCACCGCGCATCGCCTCCAACCGCTCCAGCGGAGGCTCAACCTTCCTCTCTCGGGACCTTGTGCCGGCCATACCTAATCCTTCACACTGCGGCCCAGCAGCCACCACATCAGCCGCCGCGCCACAGAGCGTATGGCAGCGTATCCCTGCCAGAGCGGATACCGGGCTCTCTCCCACCAGGCAGGGGGTGCCGCCGGAAGGGGCACACTCCAGCGCAGCGCCGTGGCTCCCCACGTCAGCCCGGCACCGAATCCCACGCAGACGACCACAGCGTCTCGCTGGATGAGGCCTTCCTCGACCGCTTCGCAGAGCGCAATCGGGATAGAAGCCGCTGACGTGTTACCATACCGCTGTAGATTGCTGTAGATCCTTTCGGGCGGCAGATTCAGCATCCTGGCCGCTGCCTCCAGGATACGCTGGTTCGCCTGGTGCGGGATGACGAGAGCCACATCAGCGGCTGCCAACCCCGCCTGTTCCAGAGCCCGGTGGGCGGCATCCGGCATCGCCCTGGCTGCAAATCGGAAGACCTCCCGACCACGCATCCTGACATAGTGACGCCTCTCCGACACCGTTCGGTGGGAGGCCGGCTCCTCACTACCCCCCCCAGGCAGATACAACAGGTCGCCCCCGGAACCATCGGAACCCAGAAAGGTCGATAGCACTCCACCGGGTGACCCATTGGCCTGCACCACGACCGCTCCGGCCCCATCACCGAACAACACACAGGTCGCCCGATCGTTCCAATCCGTGATGCGAGACAGCGTCTCCGCCCCAATGACCAGGGCCGTAGGTGTCTGGCCCGGACCATCTCGGGCCGCGACCATATCGACGGCGACGCCCAGCGCGTAGACGAAGCCCGTACACCCCGCCGAAAGATCGAAAGCTGCCGCGTTCCCCGCGCCGAGAGCATCCTGCACCAGACAGGCAGTGGCCGGAAAGACGTAATCGGGGGTGGCAGTCGCCACGATAATCAGATCGACTTGTGACGGCCTCAACCCCGCGACCTCGAGCGCCCGCCACGCCGCCTGAGTGGCCATACTGGACGTGGTCTCCCCATCGCCAGCGATCCGCCGCTCCTCAATCCCGGTACGCGTGCGGATCCACTCGTCAGTGGTATCCATCGTGCGCGCGAGCTCGTCATTGGTCATAACCCGTTCGGGGACATACATGCCCCAGCCGACGATGTGGGCGGGGCACATCAACCACCCTCCCAACGGCGCAGGACTAAGCAGGCGTTATGGCCACCAAACCCGAAGGAGTTGGAGAGCGCCACCCGCACTCCCACTTCCCTGGCCTCGTTGGGAACGTAGTCGAGATCGCACTCTGGATCCGGATTCTCGTAGTTGATGGTGGGCGCCACCCACCCTGTCTCCAGACTTCGGACGCAGGCAACCGCTTCAACAGCTCCGGCAGCTCCCATCAAGTGGCCGATCATCGACTTGATTGAGCTCACCGCCAGACGATCAGCGTGCCCGCCGAAGACGGTCCGGATCGCCTGAGACTCGATGCCGTCGTTGAGCGGAGTGCTGGTACCGTGGGCATTGAGATAGTCAACCTCGTTGGGTCTCAGTCCGGCGTCTCGGAGCGCCGACCGCATGGCCCGTACCGCGCCCTCACCTGATTCCTCGGGAGCCGCGATGTGGAAGGCATCGCACGTTCCGGCGTAGCCAACTAACTCCGCACGGATCCTCGCCCCGCGTTCCGTCGCGTGCTCCAGGCTCTCGAGAACCAACACGCCGGTTCCCTCGCCTAGCACGAATCCGTCCCGCTCCGCGTCGAAGGGACGGCTTGCCCTCTGAGGTTCATCGTTACGCCTGGAGATCGCCCCCATATTCGTGAGGGCTGCCATTGCCAGGGGATGGATCGCTGCCTCACTCCCGCCACAGATGATGGCGTCCACGTCCCCGCGCCGGATCATCGCTGCCGCCTCGCCGATGGCATGGGATCCTGTCGCGCAGGCAGAACTCACCGCGAAGTTGGCGCCCTTCAGGTCGAAGTCGATGGCAATCACCGCCGATGCAGCGTTCGGCATCAGGCTCGGGATCATAAAGGGACTGACCCGACTTGGGCCCCGGCTCTTGTACACATCGTGGCTATCGAGCAAGACGAGCACACCCCCAATCCCGGTACCGATCAGCACCCCGACCCGTTCGCGATCAACTCCATCGTCACTGAAGTCGATCTCGCTATCTACCACTGCCTCGTGCGCAGCCTCCAGGGCCAACAGCGTGAAGCGGTCGCTACGCCGTGCCCGTCGACGCCCCAAGCGCTTCGCTGCGTCGAAGCCCTTGACCTCGGCGGCGATTCGCACGTCCAAATCCGAGGGATCGAAGCACGTAATGCGCTCAGCGCCGCTCCGCCCATTCAGAAGCCCCTCCCACGTCGTCTCCACATCGTTGCCCAGAGGGGTAACGGCCCCCAGCCCGGTCACGACAACACGTCTTCTCATCAGCGGACCTCCTTTGCCCCGACAAGTTGCAGGTTGAACGTTGAACTTGGAACCTGCTAACACTCCTCGAACCTGTAACCTGCAACGTGCTAACGCTCCTTAACAAGTTGCAGGTTGAACGTTGAACTTGGAACCTGCTAACACGCCTCGAACCTGTAACGTGCAGCGTGCGAACACTCCTTAGTCAAGAAGTGTAACACCATAGTAGGTCTAGCGTCACGCAAAAAGGCCCCCAACCGGTCGATCGGGGGCCTTGGTCCCATCTGACAGATAACGGCGACAAGAGCTTGGCTTCGCACACCGCTCAGGGCTCACTGCGCGAGCTACGCACGCGGCTTAGCTACGCACGCGGCTTAGCTACGCACGCTAGTTCGGGACCAATCATCCACGCCCAGCAGGCTACACGTCGAGGCGGCGGACCTCCTTAGCGTGGGTCTGGATGAAGCGACGGCGTGGCGGAACGCTCGCACCCATAAGCATGTCGAATGTCCGATCAGCTGCTGCCGCATCCTCCACACTCACCCTCAGGAGGGTCCGGTTGTCGGGATTCAGCGTCGTCTCCCAGAGTTGTTCGGGATTCATCTCCCCCAGACCCTTGTACATCTGGGTCGACACACTGCGCCCGCGGCTTGGCTGAGCACGCTTGATCTCCTCCAGGATCTCGGCCCGCTCCTGCTCGGAGTAGGCATACCGTTCGAGCTGGCCAGCTTGGATCCGGTACAGCGGGGGCTGCGCGATGTAGAGATGCCCAGTATCAATCAACGGCTGCATGTAGCGGAATAAAAACGTCAGCAAGAGCGTGCGGATGTGCGCACCGTCGATGTCCGCATCGGTGAGCAGGATCACCCGACCATACCGCAGCCCACCGACGTCGAACTGCCCTCCTATCCCGGTACCCAGTGCTGAGACAAGGGCCCGGACTTCGTTGTTCTGCAGAATCCGGTTCAGGCGTGCTCGCTCCGTATTCAGGATCTTGCCGCGCAAGGGGAGGATCGCCTGAAACTGCCGATCCCGCCCCTGCTTGGCACTCCCACCGGCGCTGTCACCCTCGACAATGAAGATCTCTGTCTTCCCCGGATCCCTCTCCGAACAGTCCGCCAGCTTGCCCGGCAGTGTGAGGCTCTCCAACGCGCTCTTACGGATCACCAGGTCGCGCGCTTTGCGGGCTGCGGTGCGCGCGCGCAACGACGTCTGGCACTTCCGAATAATCCGCCGCGCTGCCTGGGAGTTCCGCTCCAAAAACTCGGACAACGCGTCCACCACCACCGATTCCACCATAGTCCGGACCTCAGCGTTCATCAGCTTGACCTTCGTCTGACTCTCAAACTGAGGGTCAGGGTGCTTCACGCTCACGATGGCGGCCAGCCCCTCCCGGACATCCTCGCCCGAGAAGTTGGGATCCTTCTCCCGCAGGACCCCCTGCTTCCGGGCATAGTCATTGATCGTGCGCGTGAGCCCAGAGCGGAGCCCCGTTAGGTGCGTCCCGCCGTCAACGGTGTGAATCGTATTCGCAAAGGCGTACACCGACTCGGCATAGCTGTCACTGTACTGAATCGCCACCTCAATCCCGACTTTGTTGTTCCTGTGGTTAACGTAGACCACCTCTTGATGCAGGACACTGCGATTCCGGTTGAGGTACCGAACGAAAGAGCTGATGCCACCCTCGAAGTAGAAACTCGTCTCGCGCGGAAAGGGTTGCTCACGCTCGTCGACGAGATGAATGAACACGCCCCCCGCCACGAAAGCCAGTTCTCGCAAACGCTGCGCCAGCGTCTCGAACTCGAACGTCACGTCCTCGAAAATGGTCTCGTCGTAAGCAAACGTGACCTGGGTACCTTGCCCTACCGCCTCGCCTATCTCCTCCACCGGCGAAAAAGGCACACCCCGCTGGTACCGCTGCCTGTAGCGGCGCCCATCACGAGGGTTGTCAACGACGACCTCCATCCACCGCGACAGCGCGTTCACAGCCGAAACACCGACGCCGTGCAACCCGCCGGAGACCTTGTAGCCCTCACCGCCAAACTTCGCGCCGGCGTGCAGCGTCGTCATCACCAGCTCTAAAGTCGACGTCTTCTTCTCCGGGTGCGCGGCCACCGGGATACCCCGGCCGTTGTCCCGCACGGCTACCGAACCGTCGGGATGTATGGCCACATCTATTCGGTCACACGCGCCTACCAAGACCTCGTCAATCGCATTGTCAACCACTTCGTAGATCAGATGGTGCAGAGCCCTGGTATCCGTACCACCGACGTACATACCCGGCCGGCGACGAACTGCCTCGAGCCCCTCGAGGACCTGCACGTCATCTGCTTCATAACGACCTATCTGTTCTGCCTTCAGCTCTGCCATATCCGAACTAGCTCCCCCCGTGATGAGGAGTCACTCTCTATCGACTGTCCATCGCCACGCCGGGCCGGTACGAACCGCCCGCACGAAACAGTCGTGTCAAGCCGATCGCGCTACTACCGCGCACGCATCCCGGCACCGATCAACCCTCCGGCCTGGCAAGCCGACGGACTGCGCTCCGTCGCTCGCAGTAGAAGACAAAGGCTGCACTGGTCAGCCCTGTCGCAACAAAAGCGTTACCCAGTACGCCCACCGTCAGAATCCAGGAATCGTCGGCGGGCAGAGACCAAGCATATCCCAGTCCCTCGTAGATCACCAAAGCCAGTGCGATGAGACCGAAGAGGGACCACAGGTTCAGATGACTCAGCACGATACTTTCCCCGATAGCCTGCGGCAGAGATCGCTCGCCCAGCAATATGCTCGGCACCACGAAGACCAGGTGGACGCCGGCATAGCCCAGGAACCCGGCGCCTCCCATCCACAGCAGGATTCCCAACGGCTGGGCAATCATCGTCCCGAGAGCCACCACAAACAGCCACAATGGAACTACGGTCAGTCCTATGACCAGAAGCCCGACGGCGAAGAGAAGAAAGCGAAGCAACTTCCGGCCCCCACCGGGGTCAGCCTCATCTCCAACGCCAGCCCCGTCTTGACTCGTCTCCAGCACCCCACCTTTCACCACGACCGCCGAGCCTTCCACTCGGTGCGCGATCTCGTTGAGGTAAAGAAACCCCAATCCGAGGCCCATCAGCGCGAACACGGCCCACCAGGGCACCACAGCCAGCGGATTCGAAAGCGGGAAGACACGCGGAGCACCCAGTGGCGAGGGGCCCGAGACGCGCCGGACAAACAGGCTAGGAACTTGAAGCAGCGGAACGCCGCCAGCCACAGATACCAGGTTGAACTCGGCCCCGAACTCCCGCAGCAATTGGGTCGCCTGAGTCACGCGACTGGCTGTCTCACCCTGATTCGGCATCTGTACCGTCAGGAAGTCCACGACCGTGTCGACCAGTGGACCTACCGAGATCCGGGGTCCGAGCCACAGAAACAGATCCAACGCTACTGGCAAAGCGATCAGAAACGGGTTCTGCCCGACGATTTCAAACCCAGCTGCCAGACACCCCATCACGCCTCTGGACGGGGGCATCCTGCCCACTCCCCTTTCCGTTTCCATCACAACCCTGTATTATACCACGGCTGACCAGGCAGGAAACTCAAACCCCGTGCGGCATGTGCTGCAAGGGCCTGCTCCACTGCTCCAGATCGCTGGTCGCAGCATCCCGCGGGACCACGCTGACCCCCTCTAGAGGAGAGGACCAAGCCAGCACGGGATGACCGAACCGAACCTCCACCCGATTTGACCGCCGGCCCAGATGTATATACAATCCGGCAACGATGATCCCGAAGGCCGACTCCCTGCGCACCATATCTGTCTTCGCTCAACTCCCCAGCAAGACCCTGGAGGACATCGCGCGGGTGGCGGTTCCGCGCACCTACGAGTGTGATGAGACCATTATCTTTGAAGGTGATCCCTGCCACGCGGCCTATTTCGTGGCTCGCGGCCACGCACGCGTGGCGCGCGTCTCGGCAGGCGGCCGGGAGCAGGTGCTCGCCCGTCTGGGCCCAGGGCAAAGCTTCAACACCGTGCCGCTATTTCAAAGGGACGGTGTCAACCACGCCACAGTGCGAGCCATGGAGGAGGTCACCCTCTATATCGTGGCCAGGGAGGATCTCATCGCGCTCCTCAGGGTCAGTCCCGAACTGGGACTGGCCCTGCTGCGGGATTTCGCTGACCGGCTCGATCACCTGACGGATCTCGTCGAGGATCTCTCGCTCCGCACCGTGCGCGGGCGCCTGGCACGCTTTCTGCTGGAGCAGGCCGAGGCTGGCGCGGTCAGTCCTCGGATGACTCAGGCGGAGATCGCCGCGCGACTCGGCACAGTACGGGAGACGATCGGCCGCACGCTGCGCGACCTCGCCGACGACAACCTGATCCGGATGGATCGGGATCGCATTCTGCTCCTCGATCGACAGGGCCTTGAGTACGAAGTGCACGGCTGACTGCCCCTGGCCCCTGACTCCCTCACCAGACCCAGACGATCGCAGGGCCCCCCCTCGGCGTCTCCGTTCCGGCTAATCGATCGCGCCGTCTCACCAGTTCGTCCCAGGGCCGCCTAACTAGATCCGGTGTGGGCGAGATCCTCTCGGCCTGCACAGGGCCCGAACTGCGATCTCTCGGTTACGCCTCGCTCGAATCGGGAGATGCCGCAGCCCGGGCCCGGCTTCGCTGGTCATCAAGTCGAGACTTACGGAGCCTCACCGGGCGACACAGACAATCGGGGACACGTGGGCCCCCAACCCCACTGTGGCAGTTACCCGCCAACTCATGAGCGGGGCTGGGTCCAGCCCTACGAGCAGCATGGCATCACGCCCCACCGCCGTCCTCGAAACACACCGCTCCGAATGCCACTCCAGGAAGGCTACCTTCCCCCGCCCCAGATACCGGTCAGAGTAACGAGCTGGGCGGTGGAGACTACCCAGGAGACCACCACACCAAGGTCTGTCTTCGATCCAGCGAGGTTGTCCTGGGACATCCCGTTCGGAAACAGAAGCGGTTGCCAGGCCCGTTCCGTGACCGTTCCCTCCCGCTTGACACCGACAAGAAATCGTGTATCATAACCATCAGGACGCGGTAGGATCAGTTAGCCATGAGGAACTGCCCAGCAGCCGTAAGCCTGGGTTGTTATGATAAGCTGGCTGATCGCGCCGCCTAGCATATTCAGTACAAGGAGTAAAAAGAGGTAAGGATGGACGAGCAGCAGAAGAAGACGGGTGAGGTCAAGTGGTTCAGCAACGAGAAAGGGTTCGGTTTCATCTCCCCCGATGAGGGCGAGGACGTATTCGTACACCACTCGGCAATCAAGAGCACGGGCTTCCGCACCCTCCGCGAGGGGCAGAAGGTCGAATTCGGCATCGAGGAAAGCCCGAAGGGTCCTCGCGCCGTCGATGTCGTTCCCCTGGGAGAGCACTACGACTTCTAGGTAGGAGCGTTGTCGGCCGCCTCGGATGACCAGGTGGCTGACAATCAGAAGGAAAGCCGCGTGCGTCTGCACTTGCAGGACGCAGGCGGCTTTTTCGTTGAGCCCGCGTCTCTCTGCCAGCGGGCGACCGCGGCTCGACCCGCGTGAACTCCACGATGTGACCCTGCCGGACCCGCCGTTCGTCTACCGGTCAGACAGACCAGCAGCGCCAATCGACGAAGGCCGGCCGCACGGCAGTCACCCGCGGGCCGTAGGGTCGCTCACCGCCGGCTGCGTGCGACAGCGGCACTCAGATGTGCGCCGAAGAGAAGCAACATACCGGTGAGGTAAATCCACAGGAGCAAGGCCACGACAGCGCCCAGCGATCCGTAGACAACGCGGTAATCGACCAAATCGCTGCTGACGTACCAGGCGAAAACCCGCTTCGCGACCTCAAAGATGAACGCCACTGATAAGGCCGGCCAGAAGGCCTCGGCCCATTCAACCCTCGTGTTAGGTGCCCACCGATAGAGGGCCAGGAGAGCCGCGAAAGTGACCAGGAGAGGAATGCCGCTCGCGATTAGCATCGACAGCGGCCCCTCGAAGACCGCCGCCCGATCATCGCTGGGGCGCTCCAGAGAGGCCAGCACGTTGAGCGCCGGCGTGGAAAGGAGGAGGAGCAGAAACACCACGACCAGTATCCCCACAACCCCCACACCCAGTCCCAGCAGACGGCGCCCAACGAGTCCTCGCGGCGCGGCCCGTCTCCAGGCGAGGTTGACGTGGCTCAGCAGGACCGTGAAGACACCCGTGCCCGACCAAAGCAGGCCCACCAGCCCCACGACCCCGATGGTGCCACGGTTGTCGAGCACCTGGTCGACGTTCGACCGAATGAGCTGCTCCGATATGGGCACCGCCTGCGTGACAAGCCTCACCACTTCCCGCTGCGCCTGCTCAGCCTCCAGGAAGAAACTGCTTGCAGCGATCAGAGCGAGCAGCATCGGAAATAGGGAGAACATCGTGTAGTACGCCAATGCGGCAGCCACGTCTCCTCCCTTGGCCTCACCGAAGCTGTCAAGAGCGTCCTTCAGTACGCCCAGCCTCCCGCCGGTAAGGTAGTCAACCCGTCGATAGGCGGATTCGAGAAGTCCCATCAGCTTTTCCATGCTTCGTCCCCTCCTGGTTTGCCGAACCCTGTTCTTCTCACGCGGAGCGCGGGATGAGAGAGCCAGAGTGGCACGCCGCCTCCCTCCCGCTCACCTGCTTCAGGAGCTGGACCCCAGGATGGAAGGACCCCGCCTGTCCGGCCGAATCGGCGCCAGAACCTGATCGCCGGCCGCCCGACCCGATGCCCGTTGTTCTCCAAGCGGCGGGGGCTCAGGCCCGTCGCAGCGTGCGGACGATGACGACCAGGACCACGCCTCCCACTGCGGCGGAAATGATGTCGCCGGCCCAGCCCGCGGCCTGGAGCCCCAGCACGCCGAACAACCATCCGCCAATCAGGCCACCCAACAGCCCCACCACCAGGTTTCCCAGCAGACCGAAGCCCCGTCCCCTCACCACCAGGCCAGCCAGCCATCCCGCGATGATCCCGCTCAGGATCCAGATCAGAATCGGCATTTCGCGCACTCCTGTTTGTCTGTCAACATCTCACCAGGCGCTTGTTCTTCGACCGTTCGGCTCGCCGCATCCGCTAGGGCCGAATGCTGGCCCATCCAGCGGCCTCTTGGTATATCAACTTGCTGCGAACCCAGGGCGTCCATTGTCCCTCCACAGATTACCCGCGTCCGGCCCGGGGAAACGCCGCGCGATCCCACAGACCGATTACTCACCCGCCGACCGGGTCTGCCGATCAGGCCAACACGCACTTCGCCACGCGAAGCAGGGGTCTTGACGCTCCCTCCGTTGGCTACCAGCGCGACCTCAACCTCGCCCTGCCCGAGTTCACCGTACGAGTTCTGACCTTGGTGACCGATCGTACTGGCCCGAGCGATGGTGCCGTCGTCAACCCAGGACACAACTCGATGCCTGACCATCAGCCCCCGGTCTTTTCGCTGGGTCGGGCGATAATCAGCTTCACCAGCCCGCCCGCGGTCAGTTCATCCACCCGCTCGGTCTCGAGCCCGGCTCTCTCCACGTTCACCGCTGTCCGGCGGTTGATGTGCGGACCGATCAGCCGCAACACGAACGGGTCCAGCAGATCCATCAACCGCCCCACGATAGGCATGTTCACCCTGACGTGCTCCAGCAACACGACGCGGCCTCCCGGTTTGACCACCCGGTCTACTTCCTTCAGTCCTTGCACCGGGTCTGGCACCGAGCAGAACACGAAGGTCGCCACCGCCGCATCGAATACACCGTCCGGGAAGCCCAGCCGTTCAGCGTCCATCAGAGCCAGACCGACGTCAGAATGCAGGGTGCGCGCTCGCTCTCGCGCTCGCTCTAGCATGCGGTCGCTAATATCGACAGCCGTCACCCGTGCTGGCCCAGGATAGTAAGGGACATTCTTGCCCGTACCGACACCCACCTCCAGGACACGGCCTCCATCCACGTGTGCCCAGAGCCTCTTCCGCCAGCGGCGGAAAGCCAGGCCCTCGACCACAGCCTCCATCCGGTCGTAGATCGGCGCAATACGATCGTACCGCGCCTTCGTCCGTCTCACGGCATCCCGAGTCACGATCAGTCCAGCGTCTTCAGGAACTCCACGAGATCATCAAGATCCTCGTCGGCCATCGACCAGCGAGGCATCGGCCAGTCTAGTGGCTCACCGGCGGGATCCACGCCATCGGTGATCGCCCGCCTGATGGTCTGCTCGGTGTAAGGCTCGTGCCTGTGCTCGTCTTCCCCGTGATCGTCGCCGGTCAGCGTCTCGTGACGGATGCCGGGGATCTCGACGACCTGCATCATCATCTGCACCTGGCCTCCCCGGCCATCCGCCCCGTGACACGATGCACAGGTGAGCCGCGATCCCCGCATCCTCCCCATACCGGGCTGCATCACCGCCGTGATGGCCGTTCCCCGCTGACTGGTACCCGTGAAGTAGATCTGCTCACCGTTCGACCCGAACCGCCAGGCACTGATCATTCCACGAAGCGGGCCGGCAGGCCACAAGAGGAGAGCCGCTAAGGCAACGAGGGTCAAGCCCAGAACAACGCCGCCCACGATCGCCAGCAGCCAGGACAACGTCCTATCACTCATCATCAAGATCCTCGCCACAGTAGGGGCAAACCTGCCATCCGCTCTCAGTAGCCCGCCCACAGCTCTCGCATCGCTCCACCGACACCTGCGGGCCCTGGGTGGGGCTAAGGTTCCCCAGCAGCCACACGCCGCCCACAACCAAGAGCGTCAGCAGGGTCAGAGGAAGCAGACAAGCGGCCGTCAACCATAAGGCGCCCCATAGGAGGTCGCCCCCCATATGTCCCGGCCCCATCATCCGGGTTCCCATCATGCCCCAAGTACCGCCAAGGAGAAGCAGGACTCCCATGCCGAGAGCGAACACCCCCAGTGCCACCAATCCCAGGACCATAACGTGCATCCAGTTGATGTTCTTCATGCGGTTTTCCTTCCTTCCTCTGCAAAGCCTCCCTCCCGCGAGAGGCCTGAGAATCACTGGCTGATCGAGAAGCTCCTATCGGTGAGCACGGCAACCTCTTTGACACGAAGCTAGCGCTGAGCGTCTCAGCAACCCCTAGCCGGCGCCAAGTTCCACCCGGCGCAGCAGCTGCGCATTGATCGCCACAATGACCGTGCTTAGCGACATCAACAGCGCGCCCACCGCTGGGGAGAGTAGGATGCCCCAGGGCGCAAGCACGCCGGCTGCCAACGGCAGAGCTACGACATTGTAGCCCGCCGCCCACCACAGGTTCTGGACCATCTTGCGGTAGCTGGCCCGGCTGAGGTCCAGGACGCTGACGACGTCCATCGGGTTGCTCTTGATCAGAATAATGCCCGCCGACTCCACGGCTACGTCGGTTCCACTGCCAATGGCGATGCCCACGTCGGCCCGAGTCAGAGCCGGCGCGTCGTTCACGCCGTCACCGACCATCGCAACCCGTTTGCCCTCATTCTGCAACTGCTGCACAATCTTATCCTTGTGCTCTGGCAGAACCTCAGCGAAATACTGATCGATCCCCAACTCCCCCGCCACGGCCCTGGCGACTGCCTCACTGTCGCCCGTGAGCATAGCCACCTCGAAGCCCATGTCGTGCAGGCGGTCAACGGCTTCTCTGCTTTCCGGCCGGATGACATCGGCCAGAGCGAGAGCCGCTCTCACCTCCTGCTGTTGGACGAGGTAGATCACACTCTGTCCCTTGGCCTGGGCCTCTTCACGGAGCGTGGTCAGGGATGGGGGCACCTCCAGTTCTACCATTTCCAGCAGACCTGGTCCGCCCACGTAGACAGTCTGTCCTTTGTAGCTGGCCTGCACACCGCGGCCCTGGATGGCCTCAAATTCCGAAACCTTGGGGACCGGGAGCCCCCGCTCCTCCGCCGCACGCCGCACGCCCTTCGCGATAGGGTGCTCCGAATCACCCTCGATGGCAGCTGTCAGAGCCAAGGCCTCGTCCTCATCCACACCCTGGATCGTCGCACAGTCGACAACGCCGAATCTTGCCTCGGTCAAGGTCCCGGTCTTATCGAAAACCACGACATCGATCTCCCGCGCTTCCTCCAGCGACAGTCGATCGCGAACCAATACGCCGTTCCGGGCTGCCATCGACGTGGTGATGGCTACCACCAGGGGAATCGCCAAGCCCAGGGCGTGCGGACAGGCGATCACCAGCACCGTAGCTACGCGAGCGATGACATCGACATCAAAGCCCACCGCAACTATCCAAGCGACGGCCGTCACGCCAGCCACGCTCAGAGCGATGTAGAACAACCACCCGGCGGCCCGATCGGCCAGGATCTGGGTCTCCGACTTACTCTGCTGGGCCTCCTCCACCAGACGCATAATGCCGGCTAGTGCTGTCTCGTCACCCGTGGCCGTGACCCGCACGCGGAGGCTACCGTCGCCGTTGATCGTCCCGCCGATGACCTCATCACCGGGCTCCTTGTACACCGGCTTCGACTCGCCGGTGATCATCGCCTCATTCAGCTCCGACTCACCCTCGACGACCTCTCCGTCCACCGGCACGCTGGCGCCAGGCCGCACCAGCAGCAGATCCCCTTCGTCCAGTTCGGCGACTGGCACTTCCTCGGTGCCCCCATCAGGCAGGATCCGTTCGGCAGTATCCGGCATAAGCTGGGCCAACTGGTTCAAAGCCCCCGATGCCTGGCGCACGCTGCGCATTTCGATCCAGTGACCCAGCAGCATGATGACGATCAAAGTCACAAGCTCCCAGAAAAAGGGCATCTGCTCCGGCAACACGAGCGTGGCCAGGCTGTAGACGAGGGCCACCGTGATGGCCAGCGAGATAAGCGTCATCATACCCGGCCTACGGTTGCGTAGCTCCGGCGCGGCCATCTGTAGAAAGGGGACACCGCCATATGCAAAAACGATGACGGAGAAGACCGGCGTGATCCATCCACTCCCAGGGAACGGGGGCGCAGAGTAGCCCAGCCAGCTCTGGAGTGGTTCGCTGTAGACCAGCACGGGGATCGAGAGGATCAGCGAGACCCAGAATCGCCTGCGGAACATCTCCTCATGGTTCGTATGATCCGCGTGAGCCCGGCCCCCGCCATTGTGGGATGCCCGATGCGAGGCGTTACCCGAGACGTGATTCGAAGCGCTGTCCGAACCCTTGTGATCAGGCGCGTGATGTTCGTGTCCTGCCATTGTCCCTCCTCACTCCCCCAACAGCGCTTTGTCGACGCACAACCCGCCTCAAACCCGACGTCCGGAGACAGGACGACGCCCGTTGAACGGCCGGCTGCCAGCCTCCGACGGCGCCCACCGGCCCCTCAGGGGGCCTCACCCGCGTCCGCCCCATCCACACACCCCAGCACGAAAATGTCGTCATCCGACACAATGAGGGACGACTCCCCAGTGCTCATATCCATCCAGTGGAGTTCGTGAACCCGGTCCGCCGTCGCGACGACCACCAGAGCTGTGTCCGGGGCGCACCAATCGAGACTGATTAGATCGCCGTCTGGCGGCAGCGGAATCGGCCCGACGTCGGAGACGGCCCCCATAGCGTCCACGGTATTGAGCGTAAGCGACTCAAAGAACCATCCGGCGTACCGCCCCAGCGCGAACATACCTAGCGCGCCATCGGGTGACCAGGCGATATCCCAGCCGAGGGCAGCCCCCTCGGTCTCCTCCACCAGAAGCGTGGGCGACGCATTCGCCAAGTCCAGCATCCAGAGCTGGTTGACGGCCAGGTCCAGGCCGAAGGGATCGTAGTCGTCTGGCGTATAGTCGTAGTCACGGTTCAGATACAGCAGGCGCGTCGCCTCCGGCGAAAGCTGAGGCTGGAATAGGTAGCTTTCTCCGGACAGGACCTCCCGGAGATCGAGTTCTTCCACTGGGGCAGGGGGCACGTCCGGCGGGACCGTCATCGACCAGACGCCGGCAGACGTCTCCCCGGTGTAGGGTACGAAGGTGCCCAGGAGGAGCTCGGTCTCCGACCATCCCAGGGGATTCCCCGGCAGCAGCCCATTGCCTGGGTCGGTGGGTCCCTCCAATCGCACCGCCGATCCGTCGTCCAGGTCCACGATGACCATAGCCCAGAGGAGTGGATCGGCGTCCGGCAAGCCCAGTTCCAGGAACCCAAGTCGAGGAGCGCCAGGATCGAAGGCCATCCCGTAGACGTCAAAGCCAGACCTCACCGGGACAGTGTAGGTGGTCCCCGTCTCCAGATCGAGGGCCACAGCGCTCTGGGCCGGAGATTCACTGCTGGACGTCGCAAACCAGCGACCGTCGTCAGAGACAGCCGACCATTCGTGCACAGCCTGACCCAGAGATTCTGTCGACCCATCGGCCGTCAAAGCCTTGAGCGTCCCTCGCTCTGGCGTTCCAGCCGCATAGAGCGCGATGACGCGATCCACCCTGGGCTCCGGGGTTCCGGTCGGGCTAGGGGTATCTGGCGGCGGCGTGGGAATCGGTGACGTGGGCAGCGGCGATTCGGCCGGGGGTGTCGGCGACGGCTGTGGCGAAGGAGAGGGCGTAGCCTGGGGTTCTACCGGAGGCGCACAAGCCGCTGCTCCAGCGATAACGATCAGACTAAGGACGACTAGCGACAAGCGAAAGGATATATCGAACATACAACCCTCCCATCTGCATCTAGATCATCGAAGCGCCATACACCTTGTTCTCTATTCTACCGCAGAGGGAATCTGCCAGCCGACGGGATCGGTTGGGATCGGGGGTGGGCTAGGTTGGAGAAGGTTGGACTTTCGTTGGGGCCGCGTCCTTCAGCGCTGCCTCAGCCTCGGGCCGGAAACTCGGGTACATCGAGATCTTCCGCTAACCGGCGACGAACAGCGGCATCGTCGATACTCACGGCCTTACCGTGGAACTCAGCCGCCATCGGTGTGGCGAGCCACCAGACCAGCGCTGCCGGCTCCTCCGGGGGACGGAGCACACCGGTCTCGTGGTACTGCCGATACTTGTCGACTTGCGGGAACTCGCCCTTCGATTTGGCGCGAATCCGCTTCTGCATCGACGTGTCGACGACGCCTGGGTAGAAGAGGTGGGCACGGACGGAGAGCTGCCGCTCGCCGAGCTCCGCGACCAGGGTGCGCACCAAGTGCTCCAGCCCTGCCTTCGCTGCACAGTAGGCGCTCCATCCGGCTACCGGGCGAACCGCGGCCCCACTGGAGGTGAAGATCAAGACTCCGCTGTCTCGCGCCACCATCGCGGGCAGAAATGCCCTGGCTGTGTAAAACGCACCGGTCAGGTTGACATCCAGGTTCTTGGCCCAGGCCCGGGGGCCCACCTTCCAGCCATCACCCACCGGCTCAATGACACCGGCATTGGCAACCACAATATCCGGTGGACCGAAGCGCCGCTCCGCCTCGGCCGCCAGCCGTAGCACCGCGTCCCAGTCCGAGACGTCGGCGACCACGGGCTGCGCCGAGCCGCCATCGGCACGGATTTGGCCCGCCACCTCCTCGATCTCCGACTCCGTGCGGGCCGTCACCACGACGCTGGCGCCGGCCCGGGCCAGGAGAATCGCCGCAGCCCGGCCCAGCCCCCGGCCAGCGCCGGTAACCACCGCGATCCGTCCGTCGAGCCTGGCCCTCCCGGCTGCGTCATTCGTGTCCATCGTCCCCGGCCCTCTCCTCAGCCCCACATCCCTCGCGGTCGCTCAGGGCAAATCCCGGCGGTCTTCGTTCGATCCCCACGATCTCTGCCACTTCGTCGCCCGAGATCTCCTCCCGCTCTATGAGCGCCTTAGCAAGACCGTCGAGAGCCTCTCGATGCTCTTTCAGGGTGCCCACGGCATGCTCGTACGCCCGATCCAGAATAGCCTTTATCTCCTCGTCGACCTCGCGAGCGGTCTGTTCGCTGTACTCCCGCCGCTGACCGATCTCCTCACCGAGGAACACCTGCTCCTGCCCCCCGCCGTAGGCGAGGTGGCCGAGCTTCTCGCTCATACCCCAGCTCAGTACCATCCGGCGGGCCAGCCGGGTCGCCTGCCTCAGATCATCCTCAGCACCACTGGTACGGGTGTTCAGCACCAGATCCTCGGAAGCACGCCCGCCCATCATCACCGCCAAACGGTCGAGCATATACTCCCGCCGGTACAGGTAGCGGTCGCGCTCCGGCAGCTGATGCGTAGCCCCCATCGCCCTACCCCGCGGCACGATCGTCACCTTATGGATCGGATCCGCGCTGGGCAGGACGGCAGCCAGGAGCGCGTGCCCCCCCTCGTGATAGGCCAGCAACTCGCAATCCTCGTCTGTCAGCGCCACGTTCTCCCGTTCCAGCCCCATCATGACTTTGTCGCGGGCCTCTTCGATATCCTCCTGTTCGATAGCATCCTTGTCCTGTCGCGCTGCCATCAGCGCAGCCTCGTTGAGCAGGTTCTCCAGATCCGCTCCGCTGAATCCCGGAGTACCTCGTGCGATGCGATCGAGATCCACGTCCTCGGCCAGCGTCTTATTGACCCCGTGGATCTCCAGGATCTTGGCGCGGTCCCCTAACGTCGGCAGGTCAACCGTGATCCTGCGGTCGAAGCGACCGGGACGTAGCAGGGCGTGGTCCAGAATGTCAGGTCGGTTTGTGGCGGCCATCACCACCACATCCTCGTGGGGATCGAACCCATCCATCTCGGACAGCAGCTGGTTGAGCGTCTGCTCCCGCTCGTCGTGTCCGCCACCGACTCCCGCCCCACGGCGCCGCCCGATCGAATCGAGCTCGTCGATGAAGATGATGCTCGGCGACGCCTCCTTGGCTTCATTGAAGAGATCCCGCACCCGGGAGGCACCCACACCGACGAACATCTCCATGAAATTCGATCCCGTGATGCTGAAGAAGGGAACCCCTGCCTCGCCGGCCACGGCCCGGGCCAGAAGCGTCTTGCCGGTGCCCGGCGGCCCCACCAGGAGCACCCCCGTGGGTATCTCACCCCCCAAACGCTGAAAGCGGTGTGGTTCTTTCAGAAACGCGATGACCTCCCTCAGCTCCGTCTTGGGGCCCCTCAGGCCGGCCACGTCGTCGAAGGTGGTCCGCTCCTTGCGACGGTCGTACAGCTGCGCCTGGCTCTTTCTCATCTGAAAGATGGACAGGGCGTCCTGCCCGCCACCCTGCATCCGGCTGAAGATGAAGTAGACGAATCCCCCCAACAGGAGCAGGGGCAGTAGATTGATGATCAACCCCCCCCAGGAGAAGTCGGATTCCGGAGACGTCTCGACCTCGACCCCCTGCTGGCGCAGCAGCGGAAACAACTCGTCATCGCCAAAGGAAGGCAGGTAGGTCACGAACCGTTCATAGGTGACTGTCTCTCCCGCCTCCGTTGTCATCTCCGCAGGCTCTTCCAGTTGCCCCTCAATCCGCTCCCCCTCCACACTGACCCGCTCCACCTCGCCCTCCTCCACGTGGTCGCGGAAGACACTGTAGTCGATGCGGGCTCTCTGGTCGAATCGGTCGCTCAGCGGCCCCCAGAAGAGCGATGCCACGGCCAGGCCTATCAGGACCCAGAGGAGCAGGCCTCCCAAGCCGCAGCCGCCCCTGCCCATCCGCTGCCTCAGCGGATCTCGGTCGTCGCCGTCACTCTTTCGATTTCTAGGTAGTCTATTCATGTCACTCTCAGTTCCGTTCCGAGCCGCTAATCCGCCTGCGGATCGGGCCAGTGCCGCCGTTCTCGGAGTCCTTCCCGGTCGTATGTCACGTCCTTTGGCCCAGATGCCCCCCGGACCTCCACACCGCCGAGTCCCTTTCCCGTTCGACGGCGATCGACATCTCACCTCCGTTCTCATCCAGCGCCGCGACGGAAGTCCCAGGCCACGATGATGGCTTTAATGGTAACACAGAATGGCAATGACGTCCATCTACCAATCTGTAGCCGGCAACGACACCCTTGACAGCGGCCCTCAGCAGGTTATAATCTATGACTCTGGTCAACTTTGTGTTTGAGTCGCGGACGGAAGAAGGCGTTGACGGGTTATGAGTATTGGGATGGACACCCGGAGGTAGTATGGAAAGACGCAAAATCTACTTGATGCTGGCCCTCGCCGGGGTGGCATCAGGTGCGGTGCTATTCTGGCACTTGTGGTCCGATCGGGATTCAGGAGCACAGGCAAGCCGGACAGCCACCGTGGAGCGCGGCTCCATCACTGTAGCCGTGACAGCCTCCGGGAGGATCGAACCCGCGGCTCGGGTAGACTTGGCCTTTGAAACGCCCGGCCGCGCAGCCGAGATCTTCGTGGAGGAAGGTGATCGCGTGGATGCGGGAACCCCTCTGGCCCGTCTGGAGACCGAACAACTGGAGCTGCAGCTGGCCCAGGCAGAGGCCGCCCTCGCCTCGGCAGAGGCACACTTGCATCAGCTAGAGGCGGGTCCCCGAAGGGCAGAGGTCGACCAGGCGGAGGCTAACCTCCGCACAGCTTCGGCCCAGCTCACCGCGGCTGCGGCAACTCGAGACCAAATCGCCCGCGGCGCGTCCGAGGCAGAGGTTGCCTCGGCCCGAGCCGCGGTGGAGCAGGCTAAGGCCGCCAGGAAGATGGCTCAGGACGCCTACGATCAGATCGAGGAAGACGGGATCAGAAAAGAGCAGGCCAATTACGATCTCTACACAGCCCAACAGGAATTAGCTGCGGCAGAAACCCGACTCGAGGATCTGGCGCAGGGGCCCCGCGCAGCTGAGCTGCGCGCGGCCCGGGCGAACGTGGCCGCGGCGGCCGCTCAACGCGACGCGGCGCAGGCCCAACTGGATCTTGCACGGAGCGGGCCCAGGGAGTACGAGATCGCGGAGGCCGCAGCCCAGGCTGACCAGGCCCGGCTGGGTCTGGCGTTGGTGGAAGACGCCCTGGAGAAGCTGGTCCTGCGGGCGCCGTTCTCGGGACTCGTGTCTGAGATCAACCTCACGATAGGCGAGATGGCGCCTGCGCGACTCCCCCCGATGGTCCTGATCGACGATTCGACGTACCGGCTGACGATTGGCGTCGACGAGCTCGACGTCTCAAGGCTGGAACCAGGTCAGGCCGTGGGGGTGACCATTGAGGCCCTGCCGGACACCCTCGTCACGGGCACGGTCAAGACCATTGCTCCCATGTCCACACCGGGGGAGGGCGTGGTGACGTATGCTGTCCTGGTCGACCTGGCGGCTACAGACGCTCCGCTCCGTGCCGATATGACAGCTAATGCTACTATTGTCGCGGAGCAACTGAACGATGTCCTGATCATCCCCACCTGGGCGGTCCGGGTTGATCGAGATACGGGGCAGCCCTTCGTCGAGCGACGTGTGGGGGACGAGATCGAGCGGGTCGACATCGCGCTGGGTGCCCGCCAAGAGGGTGTCGTCCAGATTCTTAGCGGCTTGACGGAAGGAGACGAAGTGGTGCGCCTTGAGGAAGGCTCGACGTTCGACTTCGGTCTACGCTAGAGAGCCTGAATGGGATAAGAATGAAGAAACCTTACGTCTATGTGGGAATCATCCTCCTTGCTGTCGTGGCAGGCGGTCTCGTCTGGCAGTCCCGACAGCAGTCGGCTGTCGCGATAGGGGACCTCCAGTCTGCGGTCGTCGAGCGGGGCGACATGCTCGTCGCCGTCTCCGCCAGTGGCCGCGTCCGGCCCGCCCAACAGGCTAACCTGAGCTTCGCAGCCGGGGGTCAGGTCGCCGAGGTCCTGGTCGAGGTTGGTGACACCGTTGAACCCGGCGATATACTGGCCCGGCTGGATACTCAGCGGCTCACGCTAGAGCTCGAACGGGCAGAAGCCGCCGTGGCCGCGGCCGAGGCGCAACTGGCCAGGCTCAAGGCAGGGGTGCGGGCCGAGGAGATCGACGCAGTCGACGCCAACCTGCGGGCCGCCGAGGCTCAGCTCGCTGGGTCCGCAGCAGAGCGCGACCAGGTGGCGGCCGGGGCCCGCCCATCTCAGATTGCTGCCATCGAGGCCGAGGTTGCCAACGCCCTTACTCAACAGAAGAAGGCCCAGGACTGGTATGACACGACTCTGACCTGCGTGACGGTCCGGGTATCAAAGGGGGAACGGGTCGAGCTGCCGGATGGAGAGGTCATCATCGCGCCAGAGGATATCGAGCGCGAGATATGCCCGCTCCTCGGCATGCCCGAGGAGCAGGCGCGCCACAGGCTCGCGGCAGCCAACGCGGCCCTGGAGGCCGCGCGAGAGCGGCTGAAGGAAGTGGAAGCAGGCGCCGGCGAGAGTCAACTTCGGGCGGCCCAGGCCAGCGTGGACGCAGCAGCCGCCAGGCGAGACGGCGCCCAAGC
>SKLM01000363.1 GCA_007123205.1 Thermoflexales bacterium | reverse complement strand
GTCGACGTCGTCACGCGCGGGCAGGGCGGGCACAGCTCCGTCCCGCATTCCAACAACCCGCTCTTCCACATGGCGCCGATTCTCACCCGCCTTCAAGGGGGGAAGATGCCCATCCACGTGGTGGAAACAGTGGCTGGTTTCTTCGACGGGGTCCGGAAGAAGGTTGAGTCGACCGAGCCGGAGTTTGCGGAGCAGCTGGGGAAGATGGTTGATCCCACGAGCGCCGGAGAGGCCCTCAGTTGTCTTCCCGTGGATGAGATGCAGCGGGCCTGGTTCGAGGCTTTGTTGCGGAACACCGCGGCACCGACGATGATGGAGGGCTCGAACAGCCGTTGGGCGCTCCCCTCCGAAGCGCACTTGACGCTTAACGGCCGGGTCCTGCCGGGCCAGTCGATGGAGGACTACGAGCAGGAGCTCCAGGATATCCTGGGGCCAGGAGTGGAGTACCGGATCGAGGGGTTCAAAGAAGGGACCGAGTGCCCGGTCGACACGCCGGTCGTGGACTCCATTCAGCGAGTGATGGCCCGTCGGAACCCGGGGGTTCCTGTCATCCCTGAAATGGCGACCGGTGGTGCGGAACGGGGCCTGTTGAAGGATATTGAGGTTCAGTGCTACGGCTTCTGGCCCAGGCGGTTCGAGGCGGGGGTGCCGCCCGGCAGGGAGCTTGGTCACGGTGTCGATGAGCGGATCTCGGTGGACAACCTGCTATTCGCCACCCGCTGTCTCTTCGAGATCGTGTGCGACATCAACGGCATCGCACCGTGACGGGAACCGGGCCCTCGTGGCGCGAATCTGAGTCGCTGCGTTCCTATGGCGGGTATCAGGCGAGGCGCGGGTTCTTCTCCCGGGCAGGCTGCTTTCTGGGCGATGACGGTGCCGCTACTTGGAGGCTTCTTCTATGTTCGATGTGCTGATCCGAGATGCTCTGATCGTGGACGGGAGTGGCAACCCGGGGTACTACGCTGATCTGGGCGTGGTCGACGACCGCATAGCGGCTATCGGCCGGTTCCCGCAGGCTGAAGCAGTCCGGGTCATCAGCGCTGAGAAGAAGGTGCTCTGCCCGGGATTCATCGATGTTCACAGCCACTCTGAGCTCGAGATGCTGGCTGGGCGTCATACGGCCGGGGTCCAGATGGGGGTGACCACGGAGTTCACCGGTCCCGATGGGCTTTCTTTCGCGCCTCTGCCCCCGGAGCGTCTGGCCGAATACCGGCAGTATCTGCATGGCGTGTATGGGGATGCTGACGTGGGTTGGGACTGGCGGACGTTGCCCGAATACCTTGAGCGGTTCGAGGGGCGGATCTACAACAACGTGGCTGCCCAGATCCCTCAAGGCGTGATACGTCTGGCGGTCATGGGTTGGGCGGCAGGATTGCCAACTGCCGAGCAACTGGATGCCATGTGTGGCCTTACGCGGGAGTGCATGGAGGCGGGGGCTGTGAGTCTCTGCACGGGGCTCGATTACGTGCCGGGGGCCCACGCCGGGACGGAGGAGTTGATCGCGCTCAGCCGGGTAGTGGCCGAGTTCGGAGGCATCTACGCGACGCATATGCGCGGGTACGGGGATGAGGAGCGGGCCGACTCCATCGCCGAGGTGGTGGTGATCGCACGAGAGGCGGGGATCGGGGTGCACATCAACCACTTCGCCAGTGTGACGCCGGAGCGGTATGCTGAGGCAGAGGCTGCCCGCGAGCGGGGCATCGACATTACCTGGGATGCTTACTCGTACCCGGCCGGGTCGACCACGCTGGCTTACGTGCTGCCCCGGACGCTCCAGAGGACGGACGTTGCCAGCTTCGTGGAGCAGCTGGGGGATCCAGCCGGGCGAGACTCGCTGCACGCTGACGTCGAAGCCGCCTTTCCACCGGGCAGCCGGGTGTACTTCACGGCCCTGAGCCGGCCGGAGAACCAATGGATGGAGGGGCAGCGGCTGCGCGAGGTGTGGCGGCGCTCGGGCAAGACGCTGACGGATTTCGTCCTTGACCTGCTGGTAGATGAATCGCTGTCCCCATTGCTGGTCTATCCGTGGGCGGGGACGGAAGAGGAGAACGAGGCCGCTCTCCGACGGACGTTGACGCATCCGCTGCAGATGGTGATCAGCGACGGGGTCTACATCGGTGGGTATCCGAACCCGCGGGGCTGGGGCACCTACCCGCGCATTCTGGGGAGGTACGTGCGGGAGCAGGGCTGGTTGCGGCTGGAGGATGCCATCCGTCGTATGACGAGCTTCCCCGCGATGCGCTTCGGACTGGACGATCGGGGACTGCTGCGCAAGGGGATGGCCGCGGACCTGGTGATCTTCGATCCGCAGACTATCGACGCGCGGGCCACGTACGAGGAGCCGCGACGGCCACCGGTTGGGATCGATCACGTCCTGGTCAACGGGGTGTCGGTAGTCAACGACGGTACTCTGACGGATCAGCACGCCGGGCGTGTACTGCGGCTGCACTCGTAGGTCAGCCGGTGCGTGTGCCCGCTGCCGGAGTAGGCGGGTCGCACGACCCGTGACGGGCGCTCCTCGGTGCTGCCGAAGGGGGGACTTGACCCATCCGGATATCCCTACTATGATGGTGTATGCGACCACAGCGCCGTTTCGTGCACGATGCGCCGATCCCTCGGCGGTTGATAGCGCGTGGGACCGGGCTGTGACAGCGGGATGGGAGGCTGCCGCGTGCGGAGCTAAGCC
>SKLM01000189.1 GCA_007123205.1 Thermoflexales bacterium | reverse complement strand
TCAGAACAGCGAGCCACCGTGCCACTCCCCGGCCAGCGCTGCTCTGGCAGAGCATCTCGGCCTTGCACCCTGTTGCTATCCCCCCTGAACCGCACCGTCTGCTTCTAGCTTTCCACACCTCCGCGATTACCAGGCCGAAAACCTTGACAGCCAACTGATCATATGGTATACTGGTCACACCAGTAAACTGGTCTGGCAAGCCTCGGCAGCTGGTCACCCGTCTGCAAGTCCTTGTCACACTCGCCGAGGCTGTCAGCGGGATTTCCACACCACAGGTGGGCGCGCTTGCCATGTTGTGTTGCCCCATCGCATAGTAGGAGCAGGTATAATGGCAGAGTTGCACTTGGCCCCAGCCCAGAAGCAGACCGTCGTGGATTCAATGGTCAGTGAGCTGATAGCCCAGATCCAGAGTGGAAACCTTCAGCCTGGAAGCCAGTTACCGTCGCAACGGGATCTTAGCGAGGCCTTCGGCTCAGGGCGGTCGTCGGTACGAGAAGCGCTGCAGGCGCTGGCCGGGATGAACATGGTGCGCACCTATCCAGGGAAGGGCACCTTTGTCACGGAAGCGGCTCAGAACCTGCCAAGGCGACAGCCTGCTGACGTTGTCTCGTCCGCGCTGGAGCGCACGATGCGCGGGCATCTGGTAGAGGCCCGGGTTGTTGTCGAGGGCGCGATCGTGCAGTTGGCAGCGGAGAAGCTGGTGCCGGAGAGCGTTCCAGCCATCCAGACCGCGCTGGATGAATACGTGCAACACACACGGGATCCCGGGCGCTGCACCGAATGGGAGACCCATGACAGGCTCCACGTGTCGCTTGCCGAGGCCACCGGTAACCCTCTTCTGCCTCGCGTTGTTGAGTACCTCTTGGACCTCATACCGAGGGGCGTACGTGACAGACAGATTCTGGAGGCGGATCATGCGGAGACCGAACGCCACTTCGAGATCGAACGTCGGCTTCATCGTGAGCTATGTGAAGCCGTGATGGCCCGCGACCCGTCCCTTGCCCAGGAATCCCTCGCGCGGCAGATGGAGTACGAAGCACGGGCTGTGCGTGACTATTTTGCCCACGAAGATGCAACTGAGTAGACGTGGTAGTGAGCGAGTGTTCGATGTTCCTGCTTTGGAGCGCCGAGACGGCTGGAGTGGACAGGGCCGCAGCGACCCAATCTCGGGATGACGAACTGATCGTTAAGGTCGTCAAGGCGACCGGGTCATGACTGTGATGGGGTACTGGCGACATAGGTTGGGGCTGACACGCTGACCGGTCATTCTGTCTTGGATCAGCACGGGCCGGGCCCCAACTGCCCGATATCTTGTCGGCGATTGTCGCGTGATTCTCAGCAGTCCCGATCGCTAGCTCTCATCTCCGATCTGATAGGTATCCAACGGCCTCACATGTGTGGAAGGGGCCATTATCACTCGGCGTCGATCGGAGTAACTAATGGATATGAATGGCGAGGAGTTTCCCAGGAGGCCTGTGTATGTTCGAACTTCTGATCCGGGACGGACTTATCGTGGATGGGAGTGGCAACCCGGGGTACTACGCTGATCTGGGCGTGGTCGGCGACCGCATAGCGGCCATTGGCCGGTTCCCGCAGGCTGAAGCGGTCCGGGTCATCGACGCTGAGAAGAAGGTACTTTGCCCGGGGTTCATCGATGCTCACAGCCATTCCGAGCTGGAGATGCTTGCCGGACGTCACACCGCCGGTGTGCAGATGGGCGTCACCACCGAGTTCACCGGTCCCGACGGGTTCTCTTTCGCACCCCTTCCCCCTCAGCGGTTGAGTGAGTACCGGCAGTACGTGCTCGGCGTCTATGGCGATCCGGACGTTGGCTGGGACTGGCGGACGCTGCCTGAGTACCTCGAACGTTTCGATGGTCAGATCTACAATAACGTGGCGGCCCAGGTTCCTCACGGTGTCATACGCTTGGCCGTCATGGGTTGGTCGCCGTGCCTGCCGACGGAAGAGGAACTGGGGACGATGTGCCAGCTGACGCGGGAATGCATGGAGGCTGGTGCTGTGGCTCTGTCCACCGGCCTCGACTACGCGCCAGCAGCCCACGCCGGGACGGATGAGCTGATCGCCTTGTGCCGTACCGTGGCGGAGTACGGTGGCGTCTACGTCACTCACATGCGGGGCTATGGTGATGCTGAGAGGTTCGACGCCATCGGGGAGACGGTCACCATCGCCAGAGAGGCAGGCATTGGGGTCCACATCAACCACTTCGCCAGCACGACCACAGACCACTACGCTGAGGCGGAGGCTGCCCGTGCCCGAGGCGTAGACATCACCTGGGATGCCTACTCGTATCCGGCCGGATCGACCACCCTGGCTTTTGTCCTTCCCCGTACGCAGCAGACGACGAACGTAGCCTCCTTTATGGACGAGCTACGGGATCCGGCCTTGCGCCAGCTGTTACGCCCTGACATCGAAGCCGCCTTCCCCGAGGGGAGTCGCGCCTACTTCGCTTCTCTGAGTCGCCCAGAGAACCAGTGGATGGAGGGGCAACGCCTGCGAGACGTGTGGCGGGACTCGGGCAAGCCCCTCGCCGACTTCGTGGTCGACCTGTTGATGGAGGAGTCGTTGGCTCCCCTGCTGGTCTATCCCTGGGCGGGTACGGAAGAGGAGAACGAGGCCGCACTCCGACGGACGTTGACGCATCCGCTCCAGATGGTGATCACCGACGGGGTCTAC
>SKLM01000172.1 GCA_007123205.1 Thermoflexales bacterium | reverse complement strand
TCACCAGCCGCTCCACGCCCACCCGGCGGAGCGCGTGGAGGAAGGGCGGCTGGCGCAGCCGCTCGGGGGCCACATAGACCAACCGATAGGCCCCGTCGGCCGCGAGATCCATGCGCTGGCGCAGTTCGTTGCCGTCGAGGGAGCTGTTCAGGGTGGTGGCTCGCTGACGTACGCTGCGGGGCAGTGAATCGACCTGATCCTTCATCAGCGCGATGAGCGGCGAGATGACCAGCGTGGTGCCCGGGCCGTCCGGCCGGCGCTCAACGCTGGCGAGGGACGGCTCCAGGGCCGGCAACTGGTAGCACAGTGACTTGCCACCGCCGGTGGGGAGAACCGTCAGCACATCCTCGCCGCGCATGACGCACGCTATGGTCTCCAGTTGCCCGGGCAGCAGCGCTTCGAATCCAAAGATCCGGCGGACGGCCTCAGTGATCGTCGCCCGCTCAGCGTCGGAGACAGGGACATCATCGTACGAGGGCAGCGGTTCGGCCGGCCTTCTCAGCGGTGCCGCGGCGCGTTCCTCAACCCCCGCGCGGGGCACCACTGACGGCCGCCCCTCCAGAGAGAGTTGCTCGCGCAGCTCGGCCGTCTCCTCTTCAAGACGTCCGGCCAGCTCAGCCTGAAGCTTGTCCGCCCGGGTCCGCTCGCCGCTGGCTTCAAAGTAGCCCCGCAGGCCCCGCAGATGCGTCACCGACAGCGGCCACTCGTCATCGGCCGCTCTCACCAGTTGAACCGCGTATCCGCTGGCCGTCACCCAGTCGCCCCGGGCTGCATAGAGGCGCGTCATCCCCCACAGGTACGCCCGGCTGTAGGGATAACGATCGTGCAGGGCCCGGAACGCCGCCTGGGCGGCTTCGTGATGGCCATAGCCGAGTTCGACCTCCCCCAGCAGGCTCCACGCCAGCGCGCTCTCCTCCCGTTCGGCCACCATCGCCTGGGCAGCGTCTAGCGCCTTCCCCGTCTCCCCTCTTGCCAGGTGGATCCGAGCCAACAGCGCGCGGGCCGGAAGCGACTCCTTCCGGCCGGCCCGCCTCTGCGCCACCGCAAGGGCTTCATCGACTCGCCCCTCCCCCAGCAGCGCCTTCGCCCTCAGATCGAGCAGCGACACCAGGGACCTATGGCGCGGGATCAGCACATCGAGGCATTGATGCAGCACCGCGAAGTGCTCCCATCTCAGCAGATAGTTGAGCAACCGCGTCCGATCACCGGCGGCCAGGTGGAGCGTATCCTCCACCGTCAAGCCCAGCACCCTCAGTACAGCCTCCACCTCCACCTCCTCTCCCCCCGGCTCCACCCCCTCTCCCCTCTGGGGAGAGGGTTGGGGTGAGGGGCCAGAGTCGAGCCCACCAGTCCCATCCACAATCAACTCCCCCTCGTCACCTCGCCGCCCTGCCCCGCGCCGGAAACAGAGGCAATCACGTAGTCAGGCACCACGTGCACACCCACGACCAGCGGCCAATACTCCCCCTGCCAATTGCGGCTCAGGCCGACCACCAGATACAGGGCCTCCGCGCCCAACCGCTCGAACAGCTCGTCCTGATCCAGAGCAAGTTGCCCGCCCCCCTGGCTCAGCCACGAACGCCCGAGATCTTGCCAACGGAGATCCGTCACGGGGACGCCTCTACTCCCCATGGCCCGCGGGTGATTCGCGTCGCCAGGCAGGAGGAAGCCCATCCGTGCCTCGTACTTCCCCGAGTAGCCATCCAGCCAGAAGTGCACCCACACCTGCTCCGGCGCCACCAGACACAGCGAACGCGTGTGCTCGAAGAGCACGTCCTCAGGTGCTTGATCGATATAATCGGGGAAGAACCCCGCCCGCTTATCCCCTTCAAGCCGGCGCACCAATCGCGGGCAGTGGTGGACGAAGTCAGTCAGCCAATCCTCGACGTGGGGTGGTTCGGGCCGGGGCTCAATCAGATTCAAGTCGACCACGTCGCAGCACTCCACCGGGCGACCCTCCCGATCCGTCATATCGCCACGCTGCACCGCGCCGAATTCCCGCACCGGGCGCACCCAACGCAGGCCGGTCACCGGATCAGGGTCGCGAGTGAAGCCGGCCGTACATATCCCGCTGAGCATCCTGGTCATCGCCAGGATCAGTACCTCTTGACGTGGCATGGTCGTTCCCCCCTCCGCGGTCCGTCGTGTTGAACCGGACCCACCCCCCCAGGCGAGGCGTCACTCCCTGCCGTTAGCGCCCCGAAGCTGCGCCTTCTACAGATGGACGACCAATAGTCCAGGGAGGTGGCGCACCCAATACTCCCCCACGAGCCGTCGGTGACAGCGGTCCGCCGTCGGTTCGGCACAAAGCAGGCAGGGCACTTGGTGGCGCTCCAGGATCTCCTCGCCCACGTGCTCGGCCTCCCGGTCCTCCAGGAGCGGGAGGAAGTGCGCCTCGTACGCCGCCCAATCCCCGTCGTCCCCATACGCATCCAGGATCTCCGGCGCAGGCGCTAGCTCGAGACGGTGCTCATAGGCGATGTCGAAACCCTCGCGCAGCAGAAACTGAAGGGTCTCCTGCTTGGAGTAGCCCAGAAGATGGGAGGTGTTGCGCGCCCGTATGTCGATGACCGCGTCGACCTGAGCATCGCGCAGCTGGCTGATGAACCTGGAGAGCGGTTTGCGCTGGGTGCCGATGGTATATATGCGACGCATGGACGACCTCCCGACGCAGCGGCACGAGCCGTAAGGGAAACC
>SKLM01000327.1 GCA_007123205.1 Thermoflexales bacterium | reverse complement strand
GCCGACGGACCCAGCCCTGTCCCAGATCTGATCTCATTCATCGGCGGACATGGTCAGGACCATAGCAAGGCCGCGGTCAGAGCGAGTGCGCCCCCGAGAAGACGAAAGCTGATGCATCCAGCCCGCTCCAGGGTCCGATCTTACTCATCGGCGGGCATGATCCGGACCATCAACAGGGCCGCGATCAGGGCCAGGGCGTCGCCGAAGAAGAAGGGGGCTGACGGACACAGCTTGCTCCAGGGTCCGATCTTACTCATCGGCGGGCATGACCAGGATCATCAACAGGGCCGCGATCAGGGCCAGGGCGCCGCCGAAGAAGAAGGGGGCCGACGGACCCAGCCCTTTCCAGGGCCCGATCCCCTGCCACAGGACGCCGGCGATGAGCGACGCCGGGAGGTCGAGAATACCCATCAGGGCGCTGTAGCTGCCGTATGCCGTGCCGCGCAGCTGAGCCTGGACGATGTCGGCGACCATGGCCTTGATGACCCCCTGCGTCAGGCCATAGTATATGCCGTAGAGCCCGTAGAGGACCCAGATGTGCCATCCCGCGCCGGCCAGGGCGAAGCCCAGATAGATCAGGGCGTAGACGAGCCATCCTCCGACGACGACCCAGCGCCGATCGACCCGGTCCGAGAGAGAGCCGGCGGGCGTCGACACGAAGGTATAGACCAGGTTGAAGGTGATCAACATACCCAGGATGCCCAGTATGTTCAACCCTCGCTCCTGAGCTCGCAGGATGAGGAAGGCATCGGCGGAGTTGCCGAGATCAAAGATACCGACGATGATCATCAAGGTAGCGAAGCGAGGGCCCAGCGACCGAAAGGAGATACGGGGGCGCTCTCGCTTCTCCCCCACCGGCACATCCCGCGCCCCGATGGTGATGGAGAGGACGGCTAGAACGGCCGGAATGAGGCTGATTAGGACCACGGTCCGGAAGGTGCTCTCATTCAGTCCCAAGGCGCCGCCCTGCACCAACCAGATGGTGATGAGGGCGATGAGGAGTCCGATCACGGCCCCGCCGGTGTCGGCGGCCCGGTGGAAGCCGAACGCCAGCCCGCGCTGATCCTCGGAGATCGAGTCGGCCACCAGGGCGTCACGAGGGGAGGTGCGGACGCCTTTGCCCACGCGGTCGGCCCACCGCACAGCGCCCACGGCCAACCAGGTGTTGGCGAAGTAGAAGAAGGGCTTCGATAGGGTCGATAGGGTGTAACCGCCGACCGCCAGCCACTTCCGTCCCCGCAACTCATCGGACAGCCAGCCGGAGAAGACCTTGAGCAGACTGGCGGTCGACTGAGCCAGCCCCTCGATGAGGCCGATGATGGCGGTCTCCACGCCCAGGACGTTGGCCAGGAACAAAGGCAGGAGGTTGATTACCATCTCGCTCGATATGTCGTTGAAGAAGCTGGTGAAGCTCGTGGCCCAGACGTTGCGAGGTAGTGAACGCAGGCCCGTAGCGGGTGCTTTGCTGTGGGTGTCTTCTGTCGCTGTCATTAGCAGTCTGTTCCCCTGGTCAGGTCGGACCCGGAGCAGCACCTCTGTGTCCCGGGTATCGTGATGGGCATGCTCAGCCGGTTGGAGCTGGTTCTGAGATCTCGTTCAACAGCTCGGTGGCCCTCTCGCGTCCCTGTTCCAGCGCGTCGGCCCCGGCATCGGTGAGGCGGTAGTATTTCCGCATCTTGCCGGCGACCACCCGCTTCTCGCTGACGAGCAGTCCCCCCTCCTCCAGGCTGTGCAGCATCGGGTAGAGGGTCCCGGCACTCAGCTCGTACCCATGGCGGGCCAGCTCGTCGATGAGCCACAGCCCATAGACCGGTTCACATCCGGCATGGTAGAGGATGTGGAGTTTGACGAACCCCAGGAACAGGTCACGAGGCAAAGACATCCGCTGTACCCTCACGGGCCCACGACTACCGAGCGTCGGGCCCCTTAACCATCCGCGTCAGGCTCTCCGCAACGGCCCGACGGAAGGAGGACTCGCTTGACGATATCGCCAGACGATAGGATAGCGCGGCGTCTGGAATTGTCAAGTTGGGCCGGCGGCCCGGAGGGAAGGAGTGAGGAGCTACTTGCCCTTCCAGTGGTTCTGTGATACGGTAAGATCGACTGGCGTTGCCCCCCGGTGCGTATTCTCCGTTACCGTGCGGAGGCGGCTGGCGACCCCGGTCACGAACAGCGCAACAACTAGTGGACGGGTGGGGCTTCTGCGGGAGGCGCCCATCAGCGCTCACCCCAGAGATCCGCCCGAGGTATCACCGACAGGAGTCATCACAATCCAGGAGGTTTCCATGCCCATCAAAGTACCGTGGTTGAAGGGAGTCTTCCCCGCGTTGATCACCCCCTTCGATAAGCAGTCGGAGGAAGTGGATGAGCAGGCCTACCGACGCCTCATCCGAGACGTTCTCCCTGACGTGGACGGCATCGTCACCAGCGGCACCACGGGTGAGTTCCCCTATCTGACGCGGGAGGAGCAGCGGCGGTTGCTGGAGATCGGTGTAGAGGAGGCAGACGGCAAGCCGGTCATCGCCGGATGCGGGGCGTCGTCGACCCAGGAGGCGCTCACCCTGGCCCGGGACGCAGAGGAGGGAGGCGCCTCGGCCGCCCTGGTGGTCACGCCCTACTTCCTTCACCCCTCCGACAAGGGGGTCTACCAGCACTTCTACGACATCGCCACCGGCGTCGACCTGCCCATCATCCTCT
>SKLM01000318.1 GCA_007123205.1 Thermoflexales bacterium | reverse complement strand
TGGCATTGGAGGGTCGATACGAGTCGTACTCGTTGGGTCAAAGGATCCAGAGAGACAGGGTGCGAGAGATCGGGGAGCTGGCTCGGAAGCATGGCTTCCGAGTGTCGCCGACGGGCAGAGAGAGGATGATCTAAGCTCCGTGAGACACGCGCGGCTGAGGGCTCTGCTGTATCGACCGGGAGGTGGTCACGGCTGACATGGCGCCACGGCGCTTATCCCTTCGCCGGATGCTGGTGGTTGCACGGAAGGAGTTCTACCACATCGCACGGGACCCACGCATCCTCTTCCTCGTCACGGTGGCACCGGCCTTTCTCCTGGTGATGCTGTCCTACGTCTTTGCCCTCGATGTGGAACGGGTCCATCTGGGTGTGCAGAACTTGGATCATACGCCGCTCTCCAGGGAGTTCGTCTCCCACGTCACGGCTGATCCCGACTTCGTGCTGATCACCTGGTTGGATCCCGGCGAGGATACGGACCCCCTTTTCGTCCGGGGCGTCGTCGATATGGTGTTGGTCATCCCCCCTGGCTTTGCAGCTCAGATCTTGAGAGGGGGGCCCGCCACGGTTCACTGTGTTGTCGATGGTGTAGACGCCCTGGCCGCCAGCCGCACGGTCGGTCTGCTTGAGAGCCGTGTGGCAGCCTTCACCGTGGACGGCGCGCCGTCGAGAGCCCCTTTAGAGGGTGTATTGTCAGCCGGCGAGGATATCTTCGAGATCAGAGATCGCGCCTGGTACAATGAGGCTCTGAAATCGCTGGTAAGTATGGTTCCTGGCCTTCTGGCTGTGGTGCTCACCATGCCGGCTCTGGCTCTGGCCCTGGCTCTCGCCAGGGAGAAGGAGACCGGGTCTTTCGAGGGTCTCATCGTCACACCGGTGCGCGGGTCCGAGTACCTGACCGGCAAGCTGGTGACGTATGTGGTGAGCGGCTTGGCGAGCACTGTCCTGGTCTGGCTCGTGGCTACCCTGTGGTTCCGTGTCCCGTTTCGCGGGGATCTTCCCACGTTTCTGCTGCTGACGGCCGGGTACCTGTTTGCCAGTATGGGGATCAGCATGCTGGTGGCCAGTTTCGCCCGCAACCAACAGACGGCGATGTTTCTTGTCCTGATGGTCTTCTTCATACCGAGCTTCTTTCTGTCCGGCCTGATCCGTCCGGTGACTGATGAGCCGATCGGTCAGGCGGTGGCCCAGGTCCTGCCGTCGACGCATTTCATCTTCATCTCGCGTGGGGTGTTTCTCAAAGGATTGGGACTGCGAGCATTGCAGAGCCCGGCCCTGGCACTGGTCGCCATCGGGGTGGCCTGCCTGGCCGTCAGTCTCCGATTGTTCGACAAGAAGATCCCCTGAACTGGGGCCCGTCGGCTATGTCCTGTCACTAGTGGCTGTCGTCATCGTATCTACGATGCTGTCGCGAATTCGAAACCTGGTCTGGAAGGAATTCATCCAGCTGCGGCGCGACTGGCTGATGACGGCGTTCATCCTTACCCTGCCGGTCCTACAGCTGATGCTTCTGGCGCGGGCAACGACGGAACCGATCGACAACCTGGGGGTTGCGGTGCTCAACCGCGATCACTCTAGTGCCAGTCGGCGACTGATCGGCGCCCTGGGCAACAGGGAGGAGCTGCAGATCCGTCGTCACGCCGAGACCTTGGAGGAAGCGCAGCGTCTCCTGGATCGAGGTGAGGTGGTCCTGGCCGTGATCATCCCCGAGGGCTTCGCCCGCGCCCTCGACCGGCCCTTCGACACCGCCAGGATCCAACTCATCGCTGATGGGAGCAATGACCTCATAGCCGACATCGCGCTGCGGGCTGGCCGGGCCGCCCTGGTCGCCTTTGCCAGGAAGGAGGCGGCAGAGTTCTCGGGGGCGGGGGTGCCGGCTGTCGAGTTGCGCACCACGGTGCGGTACAATCCCACGTTCGACGTGGGGTATCTCACCGTGCCAGCGCAGGTGGGCTTCATTGTGTATCAGGTGACCCTGGTGGTCGCCTCCATCGGCATCGCGCGGGAACGGGAGTTGGGGACGCTGGAGCAGCTCATCGTCATGCCGTTGGCCCGGTTTGAGCTCGTCATTGGGAAAGCCATTCCGGCCGTGATCTTTGGCATGCTGAACTTCCTTCTGATGTTGGGTGTGGCCGTGTTCGGATTCGGGATCCCCATGCGGGGGTCGTTGGTGCTGTTACTCGGCATCACGCTGGTCTTCGTAGCGGTCGAAATTGGCTACGGGATGCTCATCTCTGGGATCGCCCGCACCCAGCAGCAAGCCATCCTGCTGGTGTTCGTCTTGGCGATGGTGGACATGGCGTTCTCGGGGTATCTGGTGCCTGTGGAGAACCTACCTCCGCTGATGAGTGCGGTCGCTCAGATCGTTCCTCTACAGCACTATCTGAGTGTGATGCGGGCCGTGATGCTGCGCGGCGCTGGACTGGAGTCCCTATGGCAGCGGGCTGCCGCGATGGCGGCGATGGGCGGGGTGGTCACCACGGTGGCGGTCCGCACCCTGAGTCGGACCCTGGAGTAGAGAGCCAGCGGGGCAGCAGCGGACGGGGCGAGGGGAGAACGTATCAGGCCCACAGGTGCGTGTACTTGAGCCCACTCCCGGTGATGAACAGCACGACCGTCTCGTCGGGCCGAATCCAACCCTGTCGATGAAGCTGCTGGAACGCTGTCAGGGTTGCTGCTCCCTCCGGACAGGCGAAGATCCCCTCGGCAGCGCCGAGCTGCTCGGCGGCCTGGCGGAGGGTGTCGTCGGGCACCGATAGGGCTGTGCCGCCGCTCTCGTACAGGGTGCGGAGGATGAGAAAATCGCCGACGGCAGCCGGAACGCGCAATCCATCGGCGATGGTTGAGGGATTCTCCCAGGGCTCGGCGAACGGCTTCCCCGCGTGGAACGCGCGCACCATCGGCGCGCAGCCCTCTGCCTGCACCGTCACCATGCGCGGTCGCTGCGAGCCGATCCAACCCAGCGCCTCCATCTCGGCGAACGCTTTCCACATGCCGATGAGGCCCGTACCCCCGCCCGTTGGATAGAGGATGACGTCGGGCAGCGACCAATCCATCTGCTCCGCCAGCTCATAGCCCATGGTCTTCTTCCCCTCGAGCCGGTATGGTTCCTTCAACGTGGACATATCGAACCAACCGAACTCCCGGACGTGCTCGGAGGCCAGCCGACCACAATCTGTGATCACGCCATCGACCAGGGTGACGGCAGCGCCCATGGCGCGGCACTCGGCGAGGAAAGCGGAGGGGACGTCCCGGGGCATGTACACGTGGGCCTCCATCCCGGCCTGGGCAGCGTAGGCGCTCATTGCCCCGGCGGCGTTCCCGGCCGAGGGTATCGAGACGGTATGGACACCAAGCTCGTGGGCGCGGGAGACGGCCACGGAAAGGCCGCGTGCTTTGAAGGACCCGGTGGGGTTCAGTCCCTCGTCCTTAACGAAGAGGTTGTCGAAGCCCAGGGTGGCGCCGAGGCGAGAGGCGTGGATCAGCGGTGTCCAACCCTCGCCCAACGTCATTACGTGGCGCGGGTCGCGGATCGGCAACAGGGGCGAGTAGCGCCACAGGGTGGAGTCGCTCTCGGCTATCGAGGACCGGTTGAGTCGCTGTCGTGCCGCCTGCAGATCGTAGCGCGCGAGGAGCGGCCTGGCGCACTGGGGACAGAGGTTCCACAACTGATCGGGATCGTACTGCTCGCCACATAGGGCGCATTCGAGATGGCATAGAAAACTCATCTAGACTCCTTCACGGGAGAACCGCAAATCGGTGAGAAGGGCCCTGGCAGCAGACCAGGAGCGAGAGTGGTGTCGATTCTCTGTCCTGTCTGAGTAGGTTGGACTGGAGGTCTCCAGACCGAGTGGGTCGTATCTGAGCCGAAGCGTGTGTCCGCGACGGAGGCCGGTCGTTCTGGTCGGAGGCTGCGAGGCCGTAAAGCCCCGCCGCTCGATGGGCTCGGCCCCGGCCGGTTCGGCACCGGGCGCGTCCCACAGGCCGAAGACGGAAGGCCAGCCGCGAAGATCACGGCTTCCTCACCGTGGCCCGCCCAGGGTGGCCAGGGCCTGGTCCAGGTCGCGTGCCAGGTCCTCGGCGGCTTCTATGCCTACGGACATGCGTACCATGCCCTCGCTGATCCCGATGCGGGCGCGCTCCGCGGGGGTCAGGGATCGATGGGACGAGTGGGCCGGGACCATGCACAGCGTGTACACGTCCCCCAGGCTGGTGGCCGGTATGCATAGGTCCAGGGCCTCGACGAAGCGGAAGGCCTCTTCTTGCCCCGCCTCGGCGATCTCGAAGGACACCATGCCACCGAATCCCCCGTCTCCGAAGAGGTCCCTGGCCCGCCGGTGGTGAGGGTGCGACGGGAGGCCCGGGTAGATCACCCGGGCGATCCGGGGGTGGCGCTGCAGCCACTCTGCGAGGTGCAGGGCGTTCTGGCAATGCTGCCGCATCCGGAGGGGAAGGGTGCGAATACCGCGCAGCGCCAGCCACGCTTCCTGGGGACCCAGGTTACCGCCCGTCATCTTCAGGAGCTCGTGCAGCTCGCTGTGCAACTCTCTGGAGGTCACCACGACGCCACCCAACACATCCCCGTGGCCGGCCAGGTACTTGGTGGCGCTGTGGATCACGAGGTCAGCCCCCAGCTCCAGCGGGCGGACCAGGTGGGGCGTGGCAAAGGTGCTGTCTACCAGACAGGCAGCCCCGTGGCGATGGGCGATCTCGGCCAGAGCACGCAGGTCAGCCACCTTCAGGAGCGGGTTGGATATGGTCTCCACCAGGAGGGCGACCGGGCGCAGCCCAGCACACGCAGCCTCCACGGCTTTCAGGTCATCCGCATCTACGAAGCGGGGCGTCACGCCCTGGGTGGTCATCAGCCCGCCCAGCAGGCTGACCGTGGCGCCATAGACATCCTGAGCCGCGACGACGGCCGATCCGGAGCGGGCCCCCACAGCCAGTAGAGCGGCGTGTATGGCGGCCATGCCAGAGGCGAAGGCCAGGGCCGTCTCTCCGCCCTCCAGGGCGGCCACGGCATCCTCAAACGCGGTGACCGTCGGGTTTCCGTAGCGGCCATATACGTAACCCTCGCGAGTGCCGGCGAAGACCTGATCCAGTTCCTCCATCGTAGGGTAACGGTAGGTGACCGACGCATGGATCGGCGTGACGGTGGGGGTGAAATCTGGGGTTGCGGGCGCCCTCCCGGCGTGGACGGCGCGAGTTTCCATTTTCCAGTTCGGATGATGGTTCACAGTAGCCTCCCAGTAGGTGGGCGTGTGTTGCGCCGATGCGGTGGTATCGAGGTCACCTCAGATCTAACCGCCCCTCCCAACTCGGCGCCAGTGCAGCCACCGCATGCCCGCCAGCAGACGGGGTATGGCGACGCTGTAGACCCAGTAGAGGACGCGGGAGGAGGGATAGTCCCACGTGCCCACCTGCTCCACGAACTCGCCGCCGAAGCCGATCTTGAAGCGATAGACGCCCCACATGGGGTCAGATTCATCGAGCTCATCCGGCGCACCCCACATGTCGTACACGGTACAGCCCCGTTCCTTGGCCCACTTCATTGCCTCCCACTGGAGGAGGTTGTTGGGCATGTCGTCGAGGTGCTCACTGTAGGAGGCCCCGTGCAGGAAGTACGCGCGCCGGGCGAAGCGATAGATGACCACCATCGCCGCCGGCTGGCCCTCGATCTCAGCGATGAGGGGCTGCGCCAGCCCTGCATGGGCAAAGGAGCTCCAGACATCACGATAGTAGTCCCAGGGGCGGATAACAAAGCCCCCTCGTACCGCCGTATGCTGGTACATATCGTAGAGCAGGGGGAGATCCTGCAGGGCGCCGGCGCGCACGGTCACACCCCGACGCTCGGCCAGGCGTACGTTGTAGCGCCACTTCGGCTTCATCTCTATGAGCAACTCGTCGAGGGAGGGCGTGAGGTCGACGAGGATGGTGTTACGGTACTGAATCTCCTCCTGCGAGCGGCGCCATCCTCGCTTCCGAACCGTCTCGATGACGTGCTCTCCCAGGTCAGTGTGCCTCCCCACGTCGGGGTCGATCTTGATGAACGGTGCGCGAGTGCGGCGTGCCAGCGTCTCGAGGTGTCCCAGAACGGTCTCCAGGAGACGACGGTCCTCGTAGTCCAGGACAGGGCCCTTGGGAACGTACATGACGTGGACCGGTAGGGGCCAGAGGCGGCGTGACAGCACCGCAGCGGCGGCGCGGGGCGCGTGCGTCCCGCTGTCGGCCCACAGATAGCGGGTGGCGTGCCACCCGTGCCGGGACTTGAACGCACCCCACTCCCAAGTCTGGAGTAGGTGTGGATTCGGCAATCGGATCAGCGCTCGGTTCCACTCTGCCTTCTCCGTCGACTGCACCAGGCGGAGGTTCACTAATCGGTGCTCCTGACCCTTCCTCTGAGAGCGAGAGCCCACTCGTACAGCCGGTAGCGCACCGGGGACAGAACCCGATCCCAGGCGCCAACGGTGCGCACGAGGTCGCCCCCGAAGCCACGCTTGAAGCGGTAGACGCCCCAGAGCCCGTCGCTCCGCTCCGTGAACTGGTCCTCCAGGGTCTCGTGGTCCTGGTCGGGGATGCCCCAGAGATCGTAGGTCTCACACTGGAGGGACTTGGCCCAGCGCATTGCTTCCCATTGGAGCAGATAGGTGGGCATTCGATCGCGGTGGGCGGAACTCGATGCGCCGTAGAAGTACCAGGACCGTGGGGGAAGAGCAAAGACCATCAGACCGGCCACCGCCTGTCCGTCCACCTCGGCCAGGAGGAGTTGGACCCAGCCTCGCGGCGCGAACAGCCGGTAGGCGCTCTCGTAGTAGGCGGGCGGATGGATCCCGAAGTCGGCGCGATCGGCCGTGGCATCCAGCAGAGCGTTGAAGGTGGAGACATCCTCCGCGCCGGCCTGTCGAACGGACACGTCTTTCCGGCCGGCGAGCCGGATGTTGTATCGCGTCTTCGACTTCATGGCCATCAGAATGTCCTCTTCGTCCCCCGAGATATCGACGACAAGAGTTCTTCGTGGCTGCACCGCCCCCACCGGCGACGGACGGAACCCGAGGGAGCGAAGTCCCTGGCGGTGCTGAGGTTCGTCGGGCAGGTTGGGCTCCAACGTGACGGCCATGGCGCCGTGCGATCGAGCGATGCGGTCCAGTGCGTCCATCACAGGCTTGAGCAGCGATTCGTCGCCCCAGTCAACCACGGGGCCTTTGGGGACGTAGGCGAGGCGGCCGAGGCCGGCTGGCAGGCGGCGGATCAGAATCTGGGCTCCGGCCTGCACGGTGCCGCGACGGGTCAGTCCCACGCGCTCAGCGCGCCACCCATACTCGGACTTGAGGCCGCCCCACGGGCTCGTCTGGAGGACGTGACCGTCGGGGTGATGGGCCACGAATCGGTCCCAAGGATCTGGCTGCGGATTAGTGATCTCTAGGCTGGTATCTGGTGCGATGAGCGCTGGGCCATTGGTGTTCACGATCACTCCTTCCGTTGCGCCACGACGAGCAAGCCCCCGCCCTTAGCCCCTGGGTTCACTTCCGTGTCGTAATGTGGCCGCCAACGTCGTCTGAGATAGGCGACGACGAGTCGCCGGAGAACTTGCTGATGTCCCAGAGGCCGCAAGCGGGGCGAGACGAGCGCTCGCCAGACCCAACCTCTCAGCCGGCGCGGGTGTCCGCTGCCAGCCCAGCGTCTGTCGACTCGGTCCCAGAAGCGCTCCACGTCGGAGGGCATGTAGTAGTTCGCTCGCTGCAGAGCCATGCCGGCGTCTGATAGGAGGGCCGCCCATTCCTGCGGCGTATGGTAATGGTGGTGCTCTAACCGTTCATCGGTGGCCGAAACGTAGGCCGCCGCCCCTCGGGGGTCCCCCGCGGCCATGCGAAGCGCATACCCATCGAGCATCTCCGGAAAGGCGTCAGAGGGAACAGTGAAGACGAATCGCCCTCCCGGTCGCAGCACCCGTGAGACCTCGTGTAGGACGGGCGCAACCTCGGGGATGTGCTCGAGCACCGAGTTGCTGAAGACCGTGGAGAAAGAGCCATCGGCATAGGGCAGGGCGTGACCGATGCCCTGATCGACGTGACGGTAGATGCCCACAGCGGCTGCCTGACGGAGCTGGTCCAACCAAGGATCAAGACCTACCTCAACCTGGGGCCCGGTGCCGAAGGCTATCTGGCCGATCAGTCCATCTCCGCAGCCTAGGTCAAGCAGAGGCCTTTCGTACTCCAGCTCACCGACGGCGCGGAGTTCGATGGCTCTCCACAGCGCCACCGGGGGGGCGAACCAGTAGGCGTCGAGCAGTTGAACGAGATAGTCTCGCGTCATATCTCCCTTTAGCAGCCAGCAACAGGGGAGTATACCGTGCTGGATGAGAGGTGTCAAAGCTAGCGTCGAAGGTGGTGAAGAATGGGTGCATGGGGGCAATGGCAGGGGCCGACGGGTGTTCACGGTTTGGGTCGGATGTGGTACAATAGCGGCTGCAATCAACAGGAGGTGGTATGCGTTTCCTCGTCACTGGCGGAGCTGGGTTCCTGGGCACCGCTCTATCCAACTGTTTGTACGGGGCCGGACATCAGGTCCGGGTGATCGACGATCTGAGCGCTGGTGATCCGGCGCAGCTGGAGGAGGGTGTGCTGTTCACCCGGGGCGATGTGGCCGATCGCCCCAAACTGTGGACGCTGCTGCAGGATGTGGACTGCGTCTACCATCTGGCTGCCCGGGTGCTGGTGAGTGAGTCGATCCTCTATCCGCGCAGCTACAACGAGGTCAATGTGGGCGGGACGGTGAGCGTCATGGAGGCGATGCGGGATGCCGGCGTGCAGCGCGTCGTTCTTACGAGCTCGGGTGCCGTTTACGGTGAACAGGCTGAGCAGCCGGTGCAAGAGAGCCATCGCCCCAACCCGCAGTCGCCCTACGCGGTCAGCAAGCTGGCCGCCGAGTACTACGTGCGCACGATCGGTGCGCTCTGGGGGATCGAAACGGTCATCCTGCGGGTGTTCAACGCGTACGGGCCCGGTCAGCGTCTGCCCCCCGTTCACGCCCCGGTGGTGCCGCGGTTCCTGCGCCAGGGTCAACAGGGGGGGTCCCTGGTGGTCTTCGGGGGTGGGGGGCAGACCAGGGATTTCGTCTACGTGGACGATGTGGTCGGGGCCTTGGTCGCCGCATCGACGGCCTCGGATGTGGACCGGCGGATCATCAACGTGGGCACCGGTCGAGAGACGAGTATCAACGAGCTCACGTCCATGGTTGCTGGGGCGCTGGGCCGCGACGTCGAGGTGGTCCGCAGCCCAGCGGAGAGCGGGGGGGTGGGTCGCCTGTGTGCGGATATCAGTGCTGCGCGTCAGTTGCTGGGGTACGAGCCGCAGGTGGACCTGGCTCGCGGCCTGCACCTGACGCTGGAGCGGGACCCGCGCTTCCGCGCCTAGGCCATGCGGATGGAACGGGCCTTCTTCGCCCGCGAAACCCTGGAGGTGGCCCGCGATCTCCTGGGTTGCCGCCTGGTGCGGGTGATGGAGGGGCGGAGGGTCTCCGGAAGGATCGTCGAGACCGAGGCGTATGTCGGCGAGGCCGATGAGGCATCGCACGCCCGTCCCGGCCGTACTCGGCGCAACGCGTCGATGTATGGTCCTCCCGGTCACGCCTACGTCTACCTCATCTATGGGATCCACCATTGCTTCAACGTGGTCAGCGACTCAGAGGGGTTCCCGGCGGCGGTCCTGATTCGTGCGCTCGAGCCGCAGGAGGGTGTGGAGGTGATGCGGCGTCGGCGCAGCGGGAGGCCGGACGAGGAGCTGACCGGTGGGCCCGGGCGGCTATGCCAGGCCCTGGGCATCGATCTTCGCTTCGACGGCGCCGATCTATGCGCTCCGGACAGCCGTCTGTTTCTGGAGGCCGGGGTTTCGGTCCCGGAGCAGGAGGTGGTGGCAGGGCCGCGGATCAACGTCCGCGGGGGCGAAACGACGGTGAGCGCGCCCTGGCGGTTTTACGTGCGGGGGAACCGTCACGTGTCGGGGTGAGGGTGGGGGCGGGTGGGCACGTTGAGGGGTTGGAACGTTTGAACGTTCGAACGTTGGAACGTTGGAACGTTGGGAGCGAAACCTTCCAAGACGGTGCTACGAAATCGAGTTGGTCCGTGCGGGCTGCAACGGTGCCGAAGACCGAGATTCGTCGACGCGGGCGCTCCTGCTAGGAAACTCATCGTATCGAGCGATCGCAGGCGGTCGGGGTTTGCAGTTGGCAGGTGCCACAGCACTCCAACGACGCGGGCTTAGGGCTCGCTGGTGCGAGCTAGGCACGCGGCTTAGCTTCGCACGCGGCTTAGCTTCGCACGCGGCTTAGCTTCGCACGCGGCTTAGCTTCGCACGCGGCTTAGCTTCGCACGCGGCTTA
>SKLM01000404.1 GCA_007123205.1 Thermoflexales bacterium | reverse complement strand
TGAGTCCACCGCCCCTATCCGCCGACGACCAGCTTCCGGCGCTCCCGAAATGTGGTATGATTGGGGCCGCCCTGGGCAGATGGCACACACCGCCGCCTGACCTTTCGATCCACGGGACCCGCCGAAGCGGCTGACCATAGGATGCTCGGGACCGGCATACGCGGGCATGAGGGCCGCCTCGAAGCGCCTGTTCGGGTCCCTTGACCCGAGCAGGCAGTGGAACTCTGTCGCCCGCCGCCACACCCAGCGGGCGGGTTGGGTCAAGCCTGATAACGGGCGTGAATCGGATTGGCTGTAGACCGTTGCAGCCGCTTTCGAAACTGGAGACACATCGAGCAAAGACAGATTGGGGGAATCAAGCAATGTCAGAACAGTGGTACCTACACAAGGACGGCATGCAGCAGGGACCCTTCTCCTGGGAAGCGCTGCGACAGAAAGCTACCTCCGGGGAAATCGCCCCGATGGATCACGTCTGGTCGGAGGGGATGAGCGGCTGGACCCCGGCGGACGAGGTGGAGGGCCTACTCTACGTCCAGCCCGCCCCGCCACCTCCGCCTCAGCCAGCACCCGTTCCCCCGCCCCCTGCGCTGGCTCAGCGAGCCGCTGGTGCAGCCATCGATGCAGAATGGCCGGCGCCCCGGCAGGCAGGAGTCTACCCCAAGGCTTCCCTGGGCCGCCGCTTCCTTGCCTACCTGGTCGACGGCTTCATCGCCTCCGTTCCGGGGAGCCTCATCGGCGTCGTGGCGGTCATCGCTTTCGCCGTCACCGCCGATGCCACCGGCGATCCACCGGATCTGGTGATGGTGTTGGCGATAGGCGCTCTTCTGGTGGGCTTCGGATGGGCCACGCTGTACGGGCTGCTGCGGGACGGGTTCGGACAGGGTCAGAGCTGGGGGAAGAAGGCGCTCAAGCTGATGGTGGTGCGGCTGGAGGACAGCCAACCGTGCTCGAAGAGGGCCTCGGCGGTGCGCAATCTCATTGGCTCGGTCCTGGGTTTCATTGACATCATCGTGGCTCTGGTGCAGCAGAAGGGGCAACGCGTGGGGGATATGCTGACCAAAACGCAAGTCATCGACGTGGCGACGTACAGGCGGCCCGGTTACTGATCACGCCGCTCAACGCCTGGCCTCGCGAAGGGGGGACTGGGTGGACCTTCGCGAGCCCCTCGGTCCACCCGTAGTCGACACAAGAACTCATCCTTCGACGCTGGTCCCGAAACCTCGACCGTAGTCACTGGGTGCGTCGCAGGCCGAGGGGCGAGACGACCGACCGAGGCCAGGGCCGATGGCGCAGCGGATAAGGGAGCCAGGAGAAGGTTAGCGTACCCGGGCTAAGCGCCCCCGCCCTCAGATGCAGAAGGAGACACGATGCAGTTCTACGAAGCTGAAGAGCGTTTTCGGAAGCTGGAGGATCAGCGGCGCCGCGGGACGATCTCGCCGGATCAGTATCGAGCCGAGCTGAACCAGCTGCGGGTCACAGGACCGCAGGGGCGCTTGTGGATGCCTCAAGAGGGCACCGGGCAGTGGTATGTCTGGCAAGGCGAGCAGTGGTTCCGTGCCGAGCCGCCGCACCCGGTGCCCGCGGCGCCGCCACCCACGGCGGGGGGGCACGAGGTTCCGCTCCGGGGGGGCACTGGGCTAGTGCCGTCGGCCAGAGAGAAAGAAGGCGGCGGCAAGACAGGTCTGTACCTGGCTATGTGGGGCGTCGCGTGGATCGTCATCTCCATGGTGGTCTACACCTTCTGGGGAAGAGACGAGCCGATGGCGCTGGCCGGCATCGGCCTGGCCGCGGTCATCAGCCTGGTCCTGATGATGTCGCAGCTGGCCTCCCAGTGGTCGGGGCAGATTACCGACGTTCGCGTGGAGCGGGTAAACATCGATCAAGGTGAGGGAAGCATCCACACGGAGGATCGATGGTACGCCTACGTGCACCGCGACAACGGCAAGAGGAAGAAGGTACCCGCTGATCCCCATTGGAAGATCGGCGACCGATTGGAGAAGCGACGGGGCGAGCCGGAGGTCCGGCACTACCCGGGGCGATCGACGGCCTGAGCCCAGGGAGATTCATTGTGCCTTTTATGAGGCCCACCGAGAGCTTCCGTCGCACCCTGCGCGGGCCCGCCTCTCGAACGAGATGGACGCCCGTCCGTCACCCGCAGCGCTGGAGGGCGACTACTTCTTCAGTCGTGTTGGGGGGCCTATGACGCTACTTGCGCCGTTCTTTCAGGGGTTCGAAGAGGACTATTCACCCCGGATGGGAGGGAACCGGGGGTAACCGGCGCGCTGCTGCAAGGACAGGGAACGGGGTCGTCGCAGGTAGACCGATAGCGCCGAGGGCCGGGTCGCGGCAAGACGGAGGGGCCAGATGGCAAGTAAGACGGACAGCTGGAAAGGAGGTGCAGGCGATAACTTGGATTACCTGGATTGACGTAGAGCTTGACGACACGGCGGACGAGGTGGTGCCACGGCTGGACGACGAAGTGCGGGATACGGTGCCTGGCAGCGTCTCCGACGACACCGTGCGCCTCACGAGCCTGACGCCCCGGGTCGCCGATGTGCTACATAGCCTGAGGCGCGCCGTCCATCACAGTGCCATCGGCGTGACCAAACGGTAACAGGAGATCGCAGCCCTGGTTGTGTCTTCCTACAATGGCTGACTGCACTGAACAGAAACCCATGTGGCGGCGCTCGGTCGAGTGGCTCGAGATGAGAAACTGGCTCAGCAAGTCAAGGAGGATCTCACGAAGGGAGCGTTGTCACCACGTGAGAGGCGAATCGCTGACTCCGCTGTGAAGGCAACTCGCTCCTCCAATCCCTGCAGTCCAGCGGACATTCGACTGCTCAGAAAGACAGGGCTGACCGATAGGGATGCGTTGAGCCTTGTGGAGATCATAGGCTACCACCGCATGAGCAACCGGCTGTTCGAGTCTCCTAGCACAGGTGATCGTTGATGGAGTGTCTGTAAGACGCTTGTCGCTGCTCAGATACCGGCCCACCGCTCAGGACCCCGCGCCCGGGTGGGTTGGGTCCCGCTGCGGACACGTGGGCTTACTCTGACGCTCCAGTGGTAGCGGGTGGCAACTCGATGCCGTGAACCGTTCCCTCCTCGCGAACAGGGGAAGGCGTTCTGCCTTGACCTCGCGTGGATGCTCCCCGATCTGGCCTCCCCTGTCAGGGTTGGCACTTGCGCCTTTGCGAGGATCAGGTGCGCGGGAGGGGACCGGCGGAGAGCACGACCAGCGGACCTCGCCGGCCAGGCCAAAGTCCCAGGTGATCCCCGACGGAGCCATACCGTTCCGCCGGGCAACGAGCTCCCCTCTTCACCCTGGCCCGCACCGAGCTTGCATCCAGACACCTACTCCAGTAGAATAGAGGGACGCCTCGCTTAGCGGACCAGGAGACACGATGGCAAAGACACGAACCCTGTGGATCTGTCAGAGCTGTGGAAGAACGTCGCCCCGCCATATGGGCCGCTGTCCCGGCTGCGGCGAGTGGAACACAATGGTGGAGAGCTCCCAGCCCTCCGGGTCTGCCGCCAGCGCGCGGGCTCCCCTTCCTCGCACCACACCTCGCCGTCTGAAGGAGATAGAGACCGAGGGCCTGGACCGGTTCCCGGTACCTATGCAGGAGTTGGCCCGCGTGCTGGGCGGCGGGGTGGTGCCCGGCTCACTGACCCTGGTGGGAGGGGACCCGGGCATCGGGAAGTCGACGATCCTGCTACAGATGAGCGCCCTGATGGCGCAGACGTTGGGCCGCCCGGTCCTCTACGTCTCTGGCGAGGAGTCCGCCCGTCAGATCCGGATGCGGGCCGACCGACTGGGGATCGAAGACGACAACCTCTTTGTGGTCACCGAGACCGACCTGGAGGCCATCCTCCACCACGCTGGGGAGGTCGAGCCCTGGGTGATGATCGTCGACTCCATTCAAACCGTCACCTCCGAGGATCTCTCCTCCGCTGCCGGCTCCATCAGCCAGGTGCGAAACGCGGCCTCCCGCTTCCAGGGGTGGGCCAAAGGCAGGGGCGTGGCTGTCTTCCTGGTGGGCCACGTCACCAAGTCGGGGGCCATCGCCGGCCCCAAGACCCTCGAGCATATCGTGGACACCGTGCTCTATCTGGAGGGAGAGCGGTTCCACGCCTACCGCCTGCTCCGCTCCGTCAAGAACCGATTTGGCGCCACGTCCGAGGTTGGCGTCTTCGAGATGCACGAGAAGGGCCTGATCGAGGTCACCAATCCCTCGGAGGTCTTCCTGGCCGAGCGGATGGTCAATGCACCGGGTTCGGCTATCGCGGTGACTATGGAGGGGACGCGCCCCCTTCTGGTCGAGATCCAGGCCCTCGCCAGCCACTCCACCTTCGGGCATCCGCGACGCACGGCCAACGGGGTCGACTACAACCGGCTGCTCCTCATCGCCGCTGTGCTGAGCCGTCGCGTCGGGCTGCGCCTCTTCGAGCAGGACGTCTTTGCCAGCGTCGTCGGAGGCCTCCAGGTTGAGGAGCCGGCAGCGGACCTGGCCCTGGCCGTGGCCATTGCCTCCAGCGTCCGGGACCGGCCGGTGGTAGCAGATCTGGCCATCGTGGGCGAGGTGGGGCTGTCTGGCGAGGTCCGGACGGTAAGCCACACGTCGGCTCGCCTCAGCGAGGCAGCGCGGTTAGGATTCAGACGGTGCCTGCTGCCCCGGGCGGTCCGAGCCGGTAGCGAGGCCGCTCCCGACGGCCTTGAGATCATCCCGATCCGTTCCGTCGCGGAGGCGGTGGAAAAGGCCTTGATATGACGGTGCCCATCGGAGACGTCCGGAGACAACACCCCCGCGGGGAAGACTGGAGGGATATGAGGATAGGCCGGCGCCCACACAGCCGGCGGGTCGGCAGCCACTCACCCCGACGGTGGAGTGCCAAATGTCCACGGCCCTGGTGGCGCGCCCGGACGGGCAAAATGAGCTATGGCTAAGCGGAAGAAGAGGACCAAGAAGAAGGGGCTGGCCGGCCTGCTGCCCTCGATTCAGCTGGATCTGAAGCTCGACCCCGACCGGTGGCTTGACATTCTCGCGTACGGCCTCCTGGCCCTCGCGGGCCTCACCCTGCTCAGCTTCCCTTCGGCCAGCCACGGAGCCATCCCCGCGTGGTGGCTCCGGACCCTGCGACAAGCCGTCGGGTGGGGGACCTTCCTCGTTCCCGTGCTCCTGGGCGTGGCCGGGGTCTGGCTCCTCCTGAGACGTTTCCAGGACAAGCTTCCCGCGGTGACGCCCCTACAGGTCGGAGGCGCGTTGTCGGGCTACCTCGCGCTGCTGGTCACCCTCCATCTCGGGGCGTCCCTATTCCTCCTGGATGGGGATCTGGAAGCCATCGGGCGCGCAGGACTGGGCGGCGGTCGCCTGGGAGCGGCCATAGCCATCCCGTTGCTGGACGGCCTGGGCGGCGCGGGTCTGACCGTGCTCCTGATCGTGGGATGGTTCATCATCCTCGCGGTTACGCTCCATATGACCGTGGAGGACACCATCCAGGCCCTAGGTCGCCTGAGCGCGCGCCTTCCGACGCGCGGCGGGGTAGAGGCACCGTCCGTCGAGGATCTGGACGTCCAGGGACTCGACGAAGGCGTGGAGGCGAAAGAGGAAAGACAGCCCGAGAGACGGGCTCCTCAGCCCGAGGCCCCCATCATCGCCGCGGCATCGAGCGGGAACGGCGATTTCCATCCGCACGTCATGGGGACCGACAAAGAGCATCGACTCCCACCGTGGGATGCGATCCTCGAGCCCGGGAATGATCACGACGTCAGCGCAGCCGTCCTGCGTGAGCAAGCACGCATTATCGAGGAGACGATGAAGAGCCTCGAGGCACCCGTCCGCGTGCGCGAGATCAACCACGGGCCCGTGGTGACTCAGTTCGGCCTCGAGCCCCTGGTGCTGGAGACCGCGGGGCAACAGCGCCGGGTCAAGGTCAGTCGCATCACCTCCCGAGCCGATGACCTGGCCCTGGCCCTGGAAGCGAAGACGGTCCGCTTCGAGACCCCAATCCCGGGAAAGACCCTCATCGGCCTGGAGGTCCCCAACCCCCACGCGGCCCTGGTGGCGATGCGAGACGTGGTAGGAACCGAGGCCTTCGCCCGGCTCGACTCATCGCTGCGCCTATGCCTGGGTCAAAACGTCTCGGGAGAGCCGGTGGTAGCCGCTCTGGAGCGCATGCCCCACCTCCTCATCGCGGGCGCCACCGGCTCCGGCAAGTCCGTCTGCCTAAACTCGATCATCGCTGCGCTATTGCTGCAGAACACCCCGGATCGACTCCGGTTCCTGATGATCGATCCGAAGCGCGTGGAGCTCACGGGATACAACGGCATTCCGCACCTCCTCTCCGAGGTCGTCGTCGACGCGGAGCGAGTGACGAACGTTCTGAGCTGGGTGATGGCCGAGATGGACGGGCGCTACCGCCACTTCTCCGAGACGAAGGCCACCCACATCGTAGACTACAACCAGCGCGTGGCGCCCGCGCGAGACCAGAAGCCGCTGCCCTACATTGCCCTCATCGTCGACGAACTGGCTGACCTGATGATGGTAGCGCCGCACCACGTAGAGCGCTCCATCTGCCGCATCGCCCAGATGGCGCGAGCCACGGGCATCCACATGGTCATTGCCACCCAGAGGCCCAGCGTCGACGTCGTCACGGGCCTGATCAAGGCCAATTTCCCGGCCCGCATCGCTTTCAACGTGGCCTCCAGCGTCGACTCCCGTGTGATCCTTGACATGGCGGGAGCCGAACAGCTTCTCAGCCGGGGCGATATGCTGTTTCTGCCGCCTGACGGCCCGACCCCGATGCGGCTCCAGGGCACATACGTTTCCGACGCCGAGCTTAGGCGCCTGGTCCACTACTGGAAGGAGGAGGCGAAGCCCCGGGCAATGGAGCCGGGGAAGGTGGTCCAGCAGGGTCTCTGGGACGATATGATCACCGACGAGCCGCAGGTCGAGTATGAGGACGAGCTGCTGCCCGATGTGATCGAGCTCCTCCTGGAGGAGGGCCGGGCGTCGATCTCCCTGATGCAGCGTCGGCTGCGCATCGGCTACACCCGTGCTGCGCGCATCATGGACATTTTGGACGCCCACGACGTCGTAGGCCCCCAACCCTCCGGCGGTCAGGCCCGAGAGGTCTTCCCAGGCGCAGCCCGCGCTCTGCTGAACCCAGAAGACGATTAGGGCTCCACCTCGCCTCACACCTACCATCGGTGCCTACCACTTGCCCCGCCGCACTGGTGCCCGGCATTTGCCGCAGCCGTACGGTTCCGCGCCCTTGCCGCAGCCGTATGGTGCCTGGCACTTAGACGACGCCTAAGGCAAGCGCCAGGCACCTGGATCCCAAACACCTCCCTTCCGCGTGCTACCCACGCCCCTTCACGGATTGTGCGTGTAAGCTGTCTATTGACAACTGACATATAGTGTGGTATACTCGTGCTACGATGAGAGACCATCTCCCACACTGGAGGCCACGATATGCACGGTAGAGGCCGAGGACGGCGCTGGCGACGGCGGGGGTACTCCCGGCGAGCCGTCCGCTTCATGGAACCGACGCTCCTGCTACTCCTCCATTATGGACCGGGACACGGCTACACGTTGATCGACGGGTTGAGCGAATACGGTCTCCAGGCGATCGACCCCAGCGCCGTCTATCGAGCCCTGCGCGGGATGGAGGAAAAGGGCTGGGTCACCTCCGAGTGGGACGAGGAGCAGACCCAGGGGCCACCGCGGCGCGTCTACCACCTCACCGCGCTGGGCGACGAAGTGCTCCGCTGGTGGATCCGCGATTTAAGGGACACCCGCGGCATGATCGATGGCATCCTGCGTACGTACGAGCAACACATGGACGAGGGTGAGGGTGAGCACCACTGATGCGCGCTGCCGGCCCCACCCTCTCCCGCGGGCGTGCGACGTGTGCAGGCCGGCCGAGCTCCGACCGCGGAGCTGAGCGACGAAGGAGGCCAGGGATATGCCAGGACTGAACGGAACGGGACCGCGAGGCGACGGGCCCTTCACCGGCCGGGGCGAGGGATCCTGCATCATACGCATCCCGGACACGAAGGGAGACCCCATCCTCGGGTTCGCCGGGCGACAGGGACGGCCGATCCGGATCGACACGACGCACACGCCGCCCTCGGACCGGCGCCCCGTCACACACTGTCCGGCGCCCCCCGTCGTATGGTGGCATCCCGGCCCCGCGGCCAGGCGGGGGCGGCGGGCCCGAGGACGCCCGTTCGCCCGACGGTAGCAGCGAGCGCCACCGCGCGCCGACGGGTGCGAACAGGGGAAGGACAGACGGTGAGCTTCCCCCCTGACCCGCCAACGGCGCGGTGCTTCAGAAGAACGATTTGACCAGGAGGTGAGAACCAATGCCAGGACTGGACAGAACTGGACCGAGCGGAAGAGGCCCGATGACCGGGGGTGCCCGGGGGTTGTGCAACCCGTACCGCTCCCCTATGGAGGACTACACCGCTGACCGACCAGTGAGCAGCCCGATGCGACCGGGATATCCGATGCGCCCAGCGCTATACGGGCGCGGTCGCCCGCGCTGGGGCCTCGGAAGGGGCTTCGGCGGTGGCCGGGGGCGAGGCCGGCGGTGGCGGTAGAGAGACGGGCTGTCACCGGTTGCTTACGACGAACATGATCTAAACCCACGTACTGCCGGCACGCAGCACAGGTGCCGGGAGCAGCTAGATCGAGGAATTGAGCAGCACGCATCAGGCAACCTGCCAGGGAGGTAGGAGTAAATGCCAGCAGGAGATAGGACTGGCCCCATGGGAATGGGACCGATGACTGGACGGGCCGCCGGCTATTGCGGCGGGTACGAGGTGCCGGGCTACGGCAACCCGGGCCCGCGCATGGGTATGGCCTGGAAACGTGGCTGGGGGCCCGACTACGACGTCGGTTGGGGCCGCAGCTGGGGCCGCGGTCGCGGATGGCGACACCGGTACTACGCCACGGGCATGCCCTTCTGGGCACGCCATGCATACGCCCCGGACCCGGGCTTCCCGCCGATGGGATACCGGCCCTACGGGGCCCCACCGACGAAGGAGGAGCAGGTAGCTGCCCTCCGCACCGAGGCCGAGTGGCTGCATGAGTCGCTGGAGGCCATCACGGCGCGCATCGAGGAGCTCGAAGCGGAAGAGGCCTGAGGCCAGAGCTGTCCATTAGAATCTTGGGACAGAAGAAGCCCAAGGCCGGAGCTCCCATTAGAATTCTCGGGGCAGAAGGGGCCTGAGGCCGGAGCTCCACAATAGTACCTTCGGGGCGGGTGTTGCCGCGGTCAACGTCCTCACCCGCCCCGAGCCTCCAATCGGGCCTCGGGCCGAGGCCCGCGCCCGCGGAGTCTGTGCATTATACGTCACCCCAGACCCAGCGCAAACACCGCCCTGGTGCCTCGCCTCGTGTCGGTGCCTTGCACTTTCCAAAGTGCGTGGCAGCTCGCTATGATCCTCTTAGGTCCCACCAAGACCGTCCACCGACTCGTGTCGAGAGGAGGCTCCAATGCCGAGAAGACCCGACTACTGCGCTGACCGCATCTACCACTCCTACAATCGCAGTGCTCAACGTCTGCCCCTCTTTCGAGAGCCCGACGACTACGTCTTCGTTCTCCGCAGGATGAAGGACCACGCCGCCACGCTTCATCTTGGCGTCATCGCCTACTGCCTCCTGCCCAACCACTACCACTTCCTGATCCGGCAAGATGGACACGATCCGGCAAGCGTCCTCCCTCAGCGGGTCTTCAACAGCTACAGCAAGGCGTGCAACAGACGCTACGAACACAGTGGCCCCTGTTCCAGGGACCGTACAAAGTGACGGTCGTCGCGGACGAGACCCACCTCCTACACCTCTGTCGCACCATCCACGCCAACCCGGTGACGCAGCGTCTGGTGGGTCACCCGTCCGACTGGGCCTACAGCAACTATCGTGAGTGGGTTGGGAAGCGGCCGGGAACCCTGGTAGACGCCGCCTTGGTCCGGGACCATTTCGCGTCGCCAGAGCTGTACCGTGAGTTCGTGCAGGACTATCTCGCGGACCTCGATAGGGCTTGATACTATTGTAGCCGTTGCCCGCGTTGGATGATGGCGACGGCGTTAGCGACGCCGTTCTCCTCGCGAATCCTTGCGCCCAGGATGGCGGCACGCCGGCGCATTGCGTGATCACCCTTAGCTCTCGTCAGCGCTTGGACCAGTCGGTCGGTCGTCAACTTGCTGCGCGGGATTGGGGCCGGTCCCACTCCCAGGTCAGCAACACGCTGGCCCCAGAACGGCTGGTCACCGTGGAAGGGGACGATGATGGAAGGTACCCCACCCCTGAGACCTGCCGCGGTCGTTCCTGCTCCCCCGTGATGCACCACCGCCGCGACACGTGGAAAAAGCCAGGTGTGGGGCGTCGAGTCAACCATCAACACGGACTCTGGGAGCTCGCTCTTCTCCAGACCGCCCCAACCTGAGAACACGATCGCACGTTGCCCTGTGCGCTCGAGCGCACGCAGGATAAGCTGAGTTGTTTCTTCCGGCTTCCGGTTGCTCATGCTCCCGAATCCAATGTACACAGGAGCCGGCTCGGTTTCCAGGAATTGCGTCAGGGCAGCGGATGGGGACCAATCATCGGGCGGCTCCAGGTACCAGTACCCGGTGACGTGAGTGGCTGCGCTGGCCCAATCCGCGGGTGGAGCGATCACCGCTGGACTGAATCCGTAGAGCACGGGACCATCGCGCAAGACATCCGACCCGTAGGGACCCCAAAACGGGTTGACGGACAATCCCAGTACCTGCCGCCGGACCGCTCGGTCGGCTGGGCGGTACGCCTGCCATATCATCTGCCGTGTGAGATGGTGCGAGAGGCGATAATACCAGGTTCCAAGCCGGGAAGCAAGGCTGGAGAGCAAAGCCCCAGGAAACGCCCCGGTGGGAGTCAAGGGCACATTACACGCCTGGACGAGTGGAAGCCCCGTCTTCTCCGCGAGAGAAGCCCCGATGAAGGCACCGGTAATGCCAACAAGGAGCATATCGGCACCTTGCGAAGCTTCCAATCCTCGCTGCGCTATCTCAGCAGCGCTCCGCTTCAGCGCTTTGGACATCTGCGCCATCGAGGCAAGCAGATTGCCTTTCTCCAACACCTCGCGCATTTTCTCATTCTCGATGACCGCCTGCATGTCCGTTTCGACGGGCAGCATGTCCAGGTCGTGCGATCTAACCAGGTACTCGTAGTTCAGATTGGTGACCAGGCAGACATCGTTGCCAGAATCTCCTAACCCTTTTCCCAAGGCGACGTAGGGTTGAACATCGCCGCGACCTCCTGCTGCAAAAACGGCAATACGCATAACACAGCTCCTCTTGGGGTCTGCAGAGACACAACTGTCCGCGCTTCTGCTGCCAGTCTCCGGTCCTGGGGACGCTGATGTGAGGGTTAGCAGGCGTGGGCTACTCGACAACGGCGATTTCCACTTCTCATTCCCGGCACCTCGCCTCCCCTCGTCCCATGGTCACTACACGAATATTCTATAAGATGGACCCACTGGCCCGTCCCGCCGCGTCCCCACCAGCATAATCTCAATCTCGTCCAGGTCCACAGGCCGCTGGCCCCAACTGCCGGCCGTGCCGCCCCAGATGTCCATCACCTCGATGCCGGCCTGCCCGAAGAGGAGAACCAGCTCCGTGGGCACGAAGCCCCGTTCCCGCAGGACCCGCCCACCCTCCGCCCCGGGCACGACGCATTCCGACTGCTCCGTCAGCGCCAGGGGATCGAACAACCCATCTTCCACACTCGCCTGGTCATATTTGCGGGCGAGGGCGAAGCCGTTGAGCACCGTGAACACGCAGCGGGCACCCGCTTTCATCGCCCGCGCCGCATTCTCGATGATCGCCTGGGGCTGACCGATGGGGTCGTCGCCGGTCCCCAGCAGCCCGCAGGCGCCCTCACAGAGGCAGATGACGGCGTCGAACGCATCAGGAAGGGAGAAGCGCTGTGCGTCCGCCTCGATCCAGCGGACGTCGACCCCCGCGCCCTCAGCCCGTCGCCTGGCCTCGACCAGCATGCCCGCCGACACATCGACACCCGTGACGCCATACCCCCGCCGCGCGAGCTCGACGGCGTGCCGGCCCGTTCCGCATCCGATATCGAGGACGGCCATGCCACGCTGCAACCCCAGCACATCGACCAGGAAATCGGCCTCCACCAGGGTGTTCTTGGTGAACCCATAGTCGTCGTAGGCGGCTGCCTCCCGGTTGAAGAAATCGGCCCATTCCGTTCTTGGATCGTCTCCCATACCTCTTCCTTGCTCTGCGAAATCCGTCTTATGTTGCCCGTGCCCCCAACTGCGTAAAGAGGATCAGCGCTGGGGCTGGTCCTCGTGAGTCATGGCGCGTCGCCAGCTATTCTCGCGCATCAGCCAGGAACCGTGTCCAGACCTCATTTGGCTCCCACACTTGCCGCACAAGATCTTTGGCCTGCTCGCGGGACCAGCCCAGGCGGGCCTCGGCGTACAGCGACAGGAAACACGAAACCCGCATGTTGGCTGCACAGTGGACGAAGACACGTCTTCCCCGATATCCATCCATCACCTCCGTGAAGCGGTGTAGGTCCCCCAGTGTGGGCACTTCGAAGTCGACCGGAATGTGATGGTATTCCAGCCCCAGGGAACGGACCAGGCCGGCCTCGTCGGCGAGGCTGTACTCCTGGTCGAGCAGTCCCAGATTCACGATGACCTCAAAGCCCTGGTCAGCTATCTCGCGCAGCTGCTGCTGCGTCGGCTGACCACCCGTGGCGAGCGTCGGCGTCATCACGATGAAGCTCCTGATCTCCTCGATTGACATTGGGTCTTCCTCACTATGGCGGCTACATTAACGAGAAACACTGTTGCTGACTTGGGGGTTGACCAATAACGTTGGAACGTTGGAACGTTGGCAGGTTGGAAGGTTCAGGGTGCGCCGTGCGACGGCTGGAATCCTACCACAGATTCGCCCCCAGCGCACGCTGAGCCATGCGGTCCGGGGTCCGTTCGCCTGGACTGGTGTGCCTTCACGGCAGCGACATGACGAGCAAGTCCTCAGGTCTGTCGAATCCCCAGGCCGTGAAGGCGATCCACCCACCGCCGGACGAGACCATGGGCTCCTCGAAGCGGCCGGGGTGGTAGGAGGGGACATCAGCGAGGGCGGGCTCGACACAGGTCGCCGGATCGCACGTGGCGTCGTGGAGATCGCTCAGATCTCCCTCGAAGCGAGCGATGGCGCCGTCGGCCAGGTGATAGGACAGCGGAGCCCCCGGCGACCCCGGCTGGGAGCGCCAGCCGTCACCACCGTGCCTGCCTCCCCGCCAGACGCGGTAGACGAGGGTCTCCTCGTCCACCCACCCCAACGGCTCATACTGGTGTGTGGCAACTCCGGCGATGGCCCGGCACATGCGAACCGTGGAGAACGGCCAGCGCGATCGCACCACGACCTCCATCTCGACGTCCGCGTCAGGCTCCACGGGCGGGCGATAGGGTATGGAGCGGAGCGTCAGGGGGAAGGCGACCACCGGGACGAGCGAAATGGCCAGAACGTACAGGGGCAATCTCTCGCTGGCTGGATCACCCTCACGTCGCGCGGACCGCGCGGCTCCGACCGCGATCAAGCCCAGGACAACGGCGCTGACGCTAAGGTACCGCACCACGTCGCTGAAAAGCAGGGCCGTCAGGACGTACGGAGATGAGAGTATCTGTACGATGCCCGGCATCCTCAACCAGGCCTCGGAACCGACGACTCTCCACAGCGCCAGCGTGCCGGTGACCACCAGGAAGGGCTGCACGATCAGGGCAGCCAGCGCGGTGATGGTCGCCTCCCCCTTGGCAGCCCGCGTTGGCCGGGATAAGACGAGGGTGGCCAATCCGGCAACGATCACGATCACGGGGATCCCGATCACCGTCCACCACCGACCCCGGGGCGCGATGAACGACCAGTCGGGTACGTGCCACACCAGCCAGAACAGTCCCTGGAGCAGCAGCGCCAGGGCGAGCAGCACGCCCAGGCCCGCCAGGGCAAGGGCCAACTTCTTCATCGAACCTCTCCTTCCATGGCGCATCTCCGGTAGGCAGAGCCAGTTCGGCTCAGCCCTTCGTGACACACGCCCGGCTTCTCCCGGCATTCTCTCAGCGGAAGAACCACGGGGCGGATCCTCACGGCTGCGGCGGCGGCCCGTGGCCCGGGGGGATGGTCTCTCCGTCCGGCAGGTTCCGCAGATGCTGGCAGGTGACGAAGCGAACGTCCCCCCACACGTGGCCCTCGGCTTCGAAGGCGTCGACGTCCACGATCCAGCGCTTCTCCTCCGCCTCAAGCCGGAAGATGTGTGGGCTGTCGTGGCACTTCAGGAGCACGTGGATCGGTGCACCGATGGGATAGTCGTCCAGGAAGCCGTCCTCCACCAAGTGCACGTCCGCCCAGGTGTAGCCCCGACGCTCGAAGGCATCCAGGCTGCTGATCCAGCGCAACTCACCATCCTGGAACACGTAGATCTCGGGGGCATCCTCCTCTTTCACCACCAGGCCGTCCCGGAATACCAACGCCCGCGCGTCGGGCATGGCCGTCGCCAACGTGGTGCCATGCCGGTTGATTGGGACGTTGATGATCACCAGCAGCACCAGCATGCCCACGGCCAAGCGGCCCAACAGGCGGGCCGTATGGTAGGAAGCTGGGGGCAGTGGCGATGCTTCTGGCGGCGTATCGGGCCCACCCTCAGACGCCAACCCCTCGCCCTCGCCTCCGGGCTCCGTAGCGCGGACTCGTTCCTCAGATTTCGCCGGCGGCGAGTCCCCGGGTTCCTCGGCTTTGATGTCATCCGCAGGCCTGACTTCGCGCCCCGTCTCCTCCTCGCTTCGACCACCGGTCACTGCGGCGAGGCGCGGTGGTAGGAGTCGCTCCTCGCCCTCCGTCCGATCAGGCGAGTCGACCGGGGCCGTCCGCTCTTCCGCACCGGGGTGTTCACTGAACGATGATCCTCTCTTCCCGGGGACAGCGCCCGACTCGTACAATGCCCCCCTTGCGTGCAACCTGTCTGCCACTTCGTCCGCCAGCAGATCGATCAACTGATCCAGTCGGTTCCCTGCGTTCTCTTTCATCGTGCCCTACCTCACGGTGACGAAACCGAGGATCTCGCCGAGGCTGGCGAAGATGTTGGCGTAGAAATTGCCACCCAGCTGGCGGAAGAGCTCGAAGGGCAGCCCGGGCGCGCCCACGAAGGGCCGGAGCGTCCACGCCATCTGGCTCCCAACGAAGGCGTAGAGGAGTATCCACAGCCAGATCACCCTCCGCCGGACCCGGACGCCCTCGGTGCCGCCGTAGGAGACGATGCGCATGCCCTGGCTGAGGAACGTCACCCCTATGAGCCCAGAGACGGTGAAGACGCCCACATTGAGGAGCTTGAAGAACTGATACTGGCTAGTGGTCAGCAGGAAGAACATCACCACGGGGGCGAAGCTGAGCAGAAGCACGGATGTGACTGTTATGGTAGTAAGCATAAGAGCCACGTTCTGGCTCAGGCTCTGGTTGGAGCCGAAATTGAGGTTGAAAAAGTAGAGAGTGGGGGCACAGACGACGAGGGTGGAAAGGAAAACCAGGGGGAGCTTCACGGCAGAGCTCAGGCCCTGGAGCAGGCTGTGGCTGGAGCCCATGACCGCACCGTAGAGGGCGAAGAATGCGACGCTGGCGATCAGCATAGCCTGCATCTTCTCGGCCACACCCTTCCCATCGCGGATCTCGAGAAAGAAGTCCCTGCGATTGCGCAAGATGACCTCGACGACGGAGAGGCTTCTCAACCCCCCCCCCGCCCGGCGCTTTTCACCGACCCTTGGCCCGGCTACGTGACTGCTCTCACTCACAGTTGTCCCTCCTTATCCGTAAGCCCATAGTGGAGCTACCGCTGCACGGCACCTCCAACGATCATGATAACGGAAAGACTCCAGAAGATGGCCCAGGAGGCGAGGGCGTAGCGACGCCGCGGAAAACGGAGCGCCGGTATCACCAGGCCAGCAACGGCGATGAGCCAGAAGGCGGGGCGACTCACTACCTGCTGCCAACCCGAAAACGTGCCCGCGGGGTCGAAGACCAGCCAGCGGAGCACGAGAGCGCAGAGGACAGGAATGGCAGCGGCAGCGATGCCCTCCATCACGCCCCACCCCTCGTGGGTGGCCTGAAGCTCCTCCCCCACCTGCTCGACGCCGAAACGGGCCACAGCCTCCGCCAGAGCCGCGTCATCATCGAGGCCCCGCTCTCTGCCGGCGGCTACGGCATCCTCGAGGTGACCCCGAATCTCCTCCAAGACCTCGTGCTCCCGCTCCGCCTCCAGGTTCATCTGCGCCCGGATGCGCTCCAGCACGTCGTCAACAGGCACGAGCGAGCTCCCTTCCACGCGCGGCGCGGCACGTCGCCCGCGGTCTCCTCAGGCACCGAGGGGTGACGGCCGGCCGCTGAAGACTCACGCGATCGGCCAAGCAGCTGGATGACGCGCTGAAGTCGCGGTCCTCCGCCAGCGGCGCAGAGAGGTGGTGCACCCCGGGCATCAGGAGATGGCTCAGGGAGGGCCCGGAGCCGAGGCCTATCTTCGCCGCGATCCCAGCCCTGACTCGAGCCGGCATCACGCGGCGCCCTCCAGCCCCAGAAGTAGACGCATGCCGCGGCGAAACGTCTCCCACTGCTCCATCTCCGCCTCCAGCTGGCGCCGGCCTTTCTCGGTCACCACGTAGACCTTGCGTCGGCGAGTGCCAGGCTCGCCCTCCCAGCGGCTCCTCAGCAGCCCGTCATGCTCCATCTGGTGGAGCCGCGGGTAGATCAGGCCTTCGTTGAAGGCGAATATGCCCCGGCTGCGGGCCTCCAGCTCCTGGATCATGAGGTACCCGTGCATCGGCTCGCCAGTGTCGAGCAGCAGCTTGAGGATGGCTAGGGTCGTCGTGCCCTTGCGCATCTGGTCGATACTGTCGCTTGAGGGCTTGTTGTCGTTGACAGCTCTGTCCATCGAGTCAAACGCCTCCGTTGTGTATACCTAAGTTCATGATGTATTATAGCATGACACGCGATGGTTGTCAAGTCTCGCTCTGGAACAAACCCATGATTTAGTTATGTATAGTACACCAGTCTGATGCAATGGTCAAGAAGTGAAGACCAGCGGCGAATCGGCCTCTGGCCCGCCACGGAAGGCCAAACCTCTGGGCACAGCGTTGCCAGAGAACGCGTTTCGGTTACAATCAGCGTTGTGACAAAGTCAGCAAGGCCCGGTCGGGCCGACGCTCTTTACCGGGCCCGTGGGAGGTGGATGACGAGGCGGTGGCCTCTGTTTGAATCCCCTTTCTCCGTGCCCGAACGACCAGCCCCGGGCCGATCGACCGACTCCGCTATGGCTGGAGACGAATGCGCAATAGCCTGGAACTGTACCGATCTTTCGCCCCCCAATATTAGACGGAGGTCACCTTGAATATCTTCACTATGGCTCCGGTGCACCCCAGTAGAGAGGCGTTCTATGAACGAGAGCCAGACGTTCGATCGCAGAGCATTTCTTCGAATGGCCGCTGCCCTGGGATTGGGCCCAGTACTGGCAGCCTGCGGCAAGGCGGTGAGCTCCGTGGCTGAGAAGACCCCCACCCCGGCGGAGCCCTCGCCGAACCCGGAGCCGACGTCGACGGCCACCAGATCAGCGACACCAGAACCCTCCCCCACGGCCGAGCCGCTCCCCTCACTTTCGCCGGCTGCAACCGCGCCGCGGCCAGGAAGGGGCGGCCACGGCATGGTGGCCACGTCCCAGCCGCTGGCGGTGGAGGCCGGTCTTGAGGTATTGATGCGCGGCGGCAACGCCTTCGATGCCGCCGTCACCACAGCCGCGATGCTCAACGTCGTCGAGCCCATGTCCACCGGCATAGGCGGCGATTGCTTCGCTCTACTCTACTTCGCCGACACGGGCACGATCAAGGGACTCAACGGTAGTGGACGGGCACCGCAGGCGCTGGACCTCAGCGTCTTCCAGGACCGGGGGCTCAGTCAGGTGCCCATCACGGGGATGCTGCCCGTAACCGTCCCGGGCACTGTCGATGGCTGGGCGACCCTCCTTGAGGCTCACGGCTCCCTGTCACTCGCCGAGGCTCTGGAGCCGGCCATCCACTGCGCCGAAGAGGGGTTCGCCGTCACGAACGTCATCGCCGGGGCCTGGGCCAAGCTCGCTCCCCGCCTGCGGGCCACACCCGAGGCCGCCGCCCACTATCTGCTGGATGGGGAACGAGCGCCGCGGACCGGAGAGGTGTTTCGCATTCCCGCGCTGGCCCGCACTCTGCGGTATATCGCTTCCGAGGGGCGCGACGGATTCTACAAAGGAAAGATCGCGGAGGCCATCGTAGATTTCTCCGCTCGGAACGGCGGATATCTGTCCCGCGCGGACCTCCGTCGCCACAGGTCCTGCTGGGTGGAGCCCATCCACGCCGACTATCGGGGCTACCGCGTCTATGAGTGTCCACCCAACGGACAGGGGCTGGCGGCCCTATTGGCCCTCAACATCTTGAAGGGATTCCCTCTGGACGGGCTGGCCATCTACTCGGCGCAGCGGCTACATCTGCTGATCGAATCGATGAAACTGGGCTTTGCGGATGCCTATGCCTACGTCGCTGACCCGGACCACGTTGAAATCCCCCTCGACGGGCTTCTCTCGGAGGCCTACGCCGGGGAGCGTCGGGCTATCATCCGGCCGGACCGGGCCATCGATCACCCATCCCCCGGTCAGCCGGCGGGACACGACACAGTCTACCTCACCGTCGTGGATGGGGACGGAAACGCTTGTTCCTTCATCAACAGCCTGTATCACGGCTTCGGCTCCGGCATGGTGGCCGGAGACACCGGCATCTGCCTCCAGAACCGCGGAGCCTGTTTCGTCCTCGACCCAGAGCACAGGAACTGCTGGGCGCCGGGCAAACGCCCCTATCACACCATCATACCCTCGCTGATCACCAACCAGGGCCGCCTCAAGGCCTCCTACGGCGTGATGGGCGGGTTCATGCAGCCCCAGGGACACCTACAGGTGGTCTCCAGCCTCGTCGACCACGACCTGGGCCCTCAGGAGTTGATGGACGCCCCCCGCTTCCAGGTCTCCCGGGACCTCCAGCAGGTGTCCGTAGAACACGGCATCTCCCCCGCCGTGGTGAGCGAGCTGTGCGGGCTGGGCCATTGCGTGTCAGCCCCGCAGCCACTCTCACCCCTGTTCGGGGGTGGGCAGATCATCCTGATTGACGAGGAAAGCGGGGCCTACCTGGGAGGTTCGGACCCCAGGAAGGATGGCTGCGCCCTCGGCTTCTAGCGACAGCAAGCGGGGCTGGAGGAGTCGGATTAAGCTGGGTCCCACGCCCACCTTGGCCTGCCCAAGGGGGGCTCATTGAGGCGACCCGCCGGCTCCGACGATCCCTCCCGCCCGACACTGGCAGCAGCGTTGACAGACCGCGGGATGTGACTACAATAAGCCCTGAGAGTGACGCAGCGCAATTCCTGATGGTTCGCCATTCCGATCCCTCCAACCGGACACGGAGGAGGAAAACGGTTGGCGCACCGCATCAGTACGGCGCCGATGGATCGACGAATCGACGAGGCTGAGATGGTTATGGATCAGGAACGCGGGTTCACCCGCAGGTCGTTTCTTCGCCTGGCCCTGGCACTGGGACTCGGGCCTTTGCTAAAGGCCTGTGCGCCAGCAGTAGAGCACGTCGACGAGCCCACCCCTTCCACCGCTCAGCCCTCTCCGACCCCTTCGCCGCCACCCACTGCCACCCTCGCCGCCACCCCCGAGCCATCGCCGACCGTGACGCTACAGCCATCGCCATCGCCCACCACACCAGTGACCCAGGAGGATATGATGAGCCAAGTCGCCCTGATACGCACGTCCGACCGGGTTGCCGGGGTCCAACGGGCCCTGAGCCTACTGGATGTCGCCGGCCCCGCCGGCGGCACGGTCGTCGTCAAGCCCAACTACAACAGCGCCGACCCCACCCCTGGGTCCACCCACGGCGACGTGCTGCGCACGCTGATCGAGTGGCTCCGGGATCACCCTACGGATTCCATCGTCTTGGCCGAACGGAGCGGTATGGGAGAGACGCGCCGGGTGTTGGAGCAACGAGGCGTCTTCGCGCTGGGCCAGGAGCTGGACTTCGGAGTGCAGGTCCTGGACGAGCTGGACCAGGACGCCTGGGAGCTGGTCCAGCCTCCCGGGAGCCATTGGCAGCGCGGTTTCCCCTTTCCTGCCGAGTTGTTCCAGGAGGCGGATTACGTCCTGCAGACTTGCTGCTTGAAGACGCACCGTTACGGTGGTCATTTCACCCTGTCCCTCAAGAACTCCGTGGGCCTGGTGGCCAAGTATGTCCCGGGCCAGGACTACAACTATATGAGCGAGCTCCACAGCTCGCCGCACCAACGGCTCATGATCGCTGAGATCAACACAGCCTATGCGCCGGATCTCGTCGTTCTGGACGGCGTGGAGGCCTTCGTTCAGGGAGGACCGGCTCAGGGGGAACGTGTCCAGGCGAATGTTGTGCTGGCCAGCACCGACCGGGTCGCTCTCGATGGAGCGGGCGTGGCGATCCTCCGCTATTTCGGCACGACGCCCGCCGTCAGCCAGGGAGCGATCTTTGAGCAGGAGCAGATCGCACACGCCGCTGAGTTGGGCCTGGGAGTCACCGGTCCCCAGCAGGTCGAACTGGTGACCGACGATGAGGAGGGTGAGAGGTTCATCCAGGAGCTTCTTCCGCTATTGGAAGCCTAGCACCAAGCGGGGGCCGATCTCCCGTCGGGTAAGCTACCTCACAGATCAGAGAACCGTCTCCCTGTCCCCCGGGTTGGATCCCAGGCCTCGCCGTCACGACCCTACCCCTCAGACCCCCGGGTAGGATCACAACGCACGCGTCGCGACAGATCGGGGAGCTCCCCGGTCTATCGCGACGGAGGCATCAAACCCCGGGCATCCGTTCCCCACCTCGGCTTCTTAGCGGGCACCCTCAAACGTGATCATCAGGCCGGTACCATCACCCTCAGCCCGGATCATCACCGTCACGGTATTGGGTCCCTTCACCCAGCGCTGCTGCACCAGCTCGTCCATATCATCATCGGCCTCCAGACTCCAACCCTCCGCCGCCATCTCCTCGCGGTAGAACTCCGCCACCTCAGCTGGGCTATCGGGCGTCTCAAGAGCCACCATGCCCTCCATACTGAACTGCTGCTCGGTGTCGGGGTAGAGGGGCACGTCCTCCGGGAGGCCGATCCTCTCAACCCCCTCCGGAGGCTCAATCGTGAAGGGAACGTTGACGTCGTACACCTCGTACACGACGGAGGCTCGCCCCGTCCGCTCCTGCCGCTTCTCGGTCCAGGACATCTCGAACCGAACCGTGAAGGTCGGCAGGTCTGGGTCATCGGCAATCCATGCCTCACCGCTCAGATCCGACACGTCCCCCTCGGCAAGGAAACCCGCCTCCAGCGGCGTCAGGTTGAGGGCATATTGGCGCGTCTGGACGCCATTGACCGTTTCCCGTCCCAACAAGGAATCGTAAGCATCATCGGACGTCAACCCAAACCCGATGAGCCCCGGATCATCGAAGCTGGCGGCGAAATCGTCCGGGTCTCCCGGCATTTCGCTGCATCTTCCGGCGCTGCACGACCAGGCTTGCTCCCCGATCTGCACAAACTCCATGCTCTCGGCCTCGGTGATGTCGCCCCATATGACGCGCTGTGCCCTCGGCTCCCGCGTGTGAGACTGCTCCATCGTGAACCGGTCAGGCTCGCCTTCCTCAGGAACCCACTCCGTCGTCATCCGCATGCGATAGCTCTCCAGACGATCCAACGCATCGTCTTCGATCTCCGGCTCAACGGCACCGTCATCGGGAGAGTCAACCGGATCCTCCTCCGAAAGCCCCTCACCCACCTCTGCCACCGCGGTAGCGGCGTCTTGGCCAGCGTCGATGATCTCCTCGGCCCTGCCAAAGAGCCCGCAAGCCAGCGAACTCAGCACCAACAGTGTGATCGGCAACCAGATGATCCTCTTCATGTCTCCTCTTCTTCTCTCTTCGCTTCCCGGTTGACAGCGCCACCTCGGTCCGAAACCGCTCGTGCACAGCAGCCCACACCTGTTGCCTGCGTGCGAAGTCGGGCCCGTGGGGACGTGTCGCGATGCCCAGGCTCAAGAGGACCGTGGTGCGAATTCCCTCCCACGAGCCTCCCGAGCCGCGGTGACGCTGTTTATAACACGAGTGCACCTTCTCGGCAAGCCGATGCGATCCCCGTCTGTCGAGAGGCCTCGCCCGAATCTTGACAGGGACGGCGATGAGCCTACAATGGATCGACCGACCCTGAAAGCGAGGAGGGAATCATGTCCCAGGTTTTCTCAGCTCACCAGTCGACCAGCCGAGATGCAGCGGACCTTGCTCTGCGCCGCCGTCGTCTGCTGGCCGAGCTGGCCGCACAGCGCGGTGAGCTCCTGTGGCAGATCCTCGACCTCGATGCGGATACCCTGACTCAGTCCCCGGTCTTCGAAGGGAGCGCCTGGACGGTCCACAACCTCCTGGCCCACGTCGCAGCCTGGGACCGCTGGCAGCACCAGGCCATGGCCGCGCTCCTGGAGGGGAGGCAGCCCGATTTCAGCGCGGCCGCGGACTGGGATCAGTTCAACGCGGCCGCCGTGGAGGCACGGCGGGACCATACGCTAGCCGAAGTAATCAACGAGATGCGCGAGGCCCGCAGCGCCTGGATGGCCTGGATTCGGGAGGTGCCGCTCGAACCCTTCTTCGAACCCCGGGAAGTGAAGGGCTGGGACTGGGCGTTCCCCGGATGTCTTCGGGTTCAATGGGAGCATGACGCGGAACACGCCGCCGAGCTGGCCGAGTGGCGCAGGGGTCGGACGCTCCAGGATGCCGGGCCCAAAGCTGTTCTTGAAGCAGCGCTCTTTGCTGCCCGCGACGAGCTGATGACCGCCACCCACCTGTTCGCCCTCGATGAGCGATCTTCGCGCCCCGTCTGCGGCCAGTGGACGCTCAAGGACGTGGTGGGTCACCAGGCCGATTGGGAACAGGTGGGAGTGATCGGCCTGCGCCATATGTCCGCTGGCCGCCCACCGGACATCGACCGCATCCCCGACGTCGAGTCCTGGAATACCGAACACGCAGCTGCTCGCCGCGATCAGACGTGGCAAACCTGCTGGGCAGATATGCACGCAACGCGGGAGGCCCTGCTCAAGATCCTGGAGACCACTTCTCAGGGGACCCTGGAAAGCACATACACCTTCCCCTGGGGGCAGGAGGGGACTGCGTATCAGTGGGTCCGAGTCTTCGTGGAGCACGACCGGGAGCATGCCGCAGGTCTGCGGGATGCCGCAGATCTGCAGAAGGTCACAGGCGCGCATCGCACGGCGTAATCGCCAGCCTCTTGAACGGTGTCACGCCGTTGAGAAAGGCGTGGCACCTTATCCTCCAGCTCAGGCCGCTCGCCGCCGCAGTACCGCCCGGGCCGCCAGGAGCCCTGAGGCCGACGCCTGCACCAACCCCCGCGTCACACCGGCCCCGTCCCCGCAGGTGAACAGATTCTCCACGTCCGTCTCCATCTCCGGCGTCAACCGGAAGCGGCAGGAGTAGAACTTCACCTCGACACCGTAGAGCAACGTGTGCCGGGAGGCCACTCCGGGCGTCAGCTCATCCATCGCGTGGAGCATCTCCAGGATCGTCACCACGTAGCGATAGGGCAGCACCAGGTTCAGATCGCCCGGCGTCGCACTGGTTAGCGTTGGCGTGACCACCGAGCGGCCCAACCGCTCGGGCGTCGAGCGCCGTCCCCCCTCAAGATCGCCCAGACGCTGCACGATCACCCCGTCACCGAGCAGATTGGCCAGCCGCGCGATACTCTTACCGTAGGCGATCGGATCGTCAAAGGGCTCCGTAAATGCCTTGCTCACCAGGATAGCGAAGTTGGTGTTCGGCGTGCGGACACCGGCGAAGGAATGGCCGTTCACGGTCATCACGTCCCCGGAAAACTCGGTGCTGACCTGCCCGTACGGGCACATGCAGAACGTCCTCGCTCGATCGTCGAAGGCCTTCGAGTAGTAGATGAATTTCGACTCGTATACCAGTTCGGTGACCGGCTCTAGCACCACGGCCGGGACCTCTACCCGCACCCCCAGATCGACCGGATTCCGGTCCAGCGCCAGGCCCAGCTCATGGGCGACGGCCTTAAGCCAGCCCGCCCCTTCCCTGCCGGGCGCCGCGATCACCACGTCGGCCTCGAACCGTTCCCCATCCGCCGTCTCCACGCCTGCTACCCGGCCGCCCTCCGTCAGGATGCGCGCCACCGGGGTCCGCAGAAACGCGTCCACCCCGCGCTCGACCAGTTCGGCGTGCATCCTCCGCATGATCTCCACACACCGCTCAGTTCCCATATGCCGAATGGGCGCTGAGACGAACCGCAGCCCCGCCATAGCCGCCCGCTTCTCCAGCGCCTCGATCTGATCGTGCCGAGTCCCGTGAATCGGCCCGGGCGCCCCGAACGTGACGTAAGTGTCGTCGACCTCCTGGATCAGGTCCATCGTCGGCTCTTCGCCCAGTATGGCAGGCAGACGGCCTCCTACAGACGGAGACAGGGTCAGCTTGCCGTCGGAGAAGGCACCCGCTCCGCCCCACCCGGTCAGAATCGCACAGGGATCGCAGTGGACACACTTACCCCCGGGCTCACGGGCCGGGCAATGCCGGTGTTCGATCTCCGGACCTTTGTCCAGGATGGCGACGTCCAGGGCTGAGTGAGCGCTCAACTCGAAAGCAGCGAAAACGCCGGCCGGTCCGGCTCCGATGATGACGACGTCGTATCTACGCATCTTATGCTATCTCCGTCGGTCTCCATAGGCCGGGAGGCCGGCCGCGCCCCGGGCCGTCTTCACCGCGCGGAGGACGGCCTCGGCCACCACCTCCGCGGCATACGCACCGACCAAACTGACGTCCGCCTCCCTCTCGCCGGTAGCCAGCGCAAAGAGCGTGTCCCCATCGTACATAGTGTGAGCCGGGCGCACCATGCGTGCGACACCGTCCTGGGCCATCTGGACCACCTTGTTCGCCTCCTCCTTCGTCAGCCGGGCGTCTGTCGCCACCACTCCAATCACCGTGTTCCCACCGCCGATCAAGCCGCCCCTCCCACCCAGGCGACCCATCAGCGCCAGGGTGCCAGACAGGTCATCAGTCTCCGGTGAGCGGACCCCGGCCAGGATCTCCCCGGTACTCGGCTCGACCACATCCCCTAAGGCATTCACCGCCACCAGCGCACCGACTGTGAGCCCATCGTCCAACGACCGCGCGGCACTGCCCAGGCCGGACTTCATCGCCTGCCCTGGCCCCAGGATACCGCCTACCGCGACACCCGTCCAGGCGCCCACTGTCCCCTCCGCCACGGGGGCGTCGCTCGCCACCCGGCAGGCCTCATAACCCATCCCGCTATCCGGTCGCGCTCCGGCGTCGCCCAACGCTAGATCGAACAGGATGGCAAGCTGGCACGATCGGCACCCTCCCGGCCATCGTCTAGAATCCCACCCCCCGCTCCTCCAGAAAGCGGACCACCCCATCGGCGGCGGCCAGACCAAAGGCAGAACCGCCCGCCAGGAGTACCGCGTGGACCTCGCTGACCCGATGCAGCGGCCGCAGCAGATCCGTCTCGCGGGTCCCCGGTGCCCCGCCGCGCTGTTCCACGCCGTCCCACCGCACCCTGACCACACAGCACTACCGTGCACCCGGTGAGCCCCACCAGATCGGTGGCATGGCCCACCTCAATGCCGCCAACCGCCGTGATCGTCAACCGAGACTCACCCATACTCACCCTCCATCGCACCCGTCCCTCTTCCACCATCGTCCCCAGCCTCCAGCCGGCGCGCGCCCGGCCCCGCTCGATCCGGCGTCGTTCCCACCGGCCTGAGGGAGCCCATCCGCGGCGCTCGGACCTCAGTAGGTTCGGGGGGACCCCACGACAAGTATAGCTCACCCCACCTGGGCGGCAAGATCGCGTCCGCCCCCTCAGCGAACCGAACCCATCCGCGCCCCCTATCTCTCACGCGGAGCCCGGCAGAGTCTGACGCGAGTCACATCCACACAATCCGCTGACGTATGCGAGCCACCGGGCGCCGACCTATCCCAGCTACATCCCTCTCCCCTAGGAGAGGCCCAGACCGCAAATGCGGGCCGTCAAAACACCTATCACCGCGCACCATCCCCTTCGGATCTACCCAGCGATCCACCGATGTGCCTACTCGACCGCCTCTCCAGATCAGATGACAAACGCCATCAGGCGTGGTACAATCCTACTTTACAGGACGAGACTCGACAGAAGGGAGAACAGCTTGCGACACGTCTTCGTCTGGTGGCTCCTGACCCAGATCCTCGGTCTAGCAGCGCTGCCCCTGGCCCACCGCCTCTTCAAGTGGTTGCCCGGCCGCGGGTACGCCTTTGCTAAGCCACTGGGTCTCCTGTTGACCGCCTATATCCTCTGGCTGGGGGCTACCCTCGGCTTCCTCAGGAACACAGGCGGATCCATCGTCGTCGCCCTGGTCATCACCGCCGGCCTCTCCCTGTGGCTTTACGACAGACGGAGGGAAGACGACGATCAGTCTCTGGCCGGGTTCGTGAGGTCGCGCTGGCGCCTGATCCTCACCGTAGAAATTCTCTTCGCCGTAAGCTTCGGTGCCTGGGCCATCCTGCGGGCCTATGCACCGGACAAGATCATGAGCGCCGGCGGCGAGAAGTGGATGGAGATCGCCTTCCTCAGCGCGATCCTGGAGAGCCCGACCTTTCCACCCCAGGATCCGTGGCTCTCGGGCTTCGCCATCAGCTACTACTACTTCAGCTACGTCATGATGGCGTTGGTGACCCGGCTCTCAGGCGTGGTGGCGACGGTCGGGTTCGAGCTCTATAACGCCCTCATCTTCGCTCTGACCGTGACCGGGGCCTTCGGCGTGGTCAACAGTCTCGTGGCGACCCGCGTTCCCGGGGGGTCGGGTGAGCAGCACCCACTGCGTTACGGGCTGTTAGGCTCCTTCTTCGTGGCCGTCATGGGCAATCTGGAAGGGTTACTCGAGGCCCTCTACGCCCGGGGGCTGCTCAGCGATGGATTCTGGGGATGGATCGACATCCCCGATCTTATCTCCGCCGGGCGGGTGACGGGCTCCTTTTACCCCGGTCACGGATGGTGGTGGTGGCGCGCCTCCCGCGTCATCCGGGACCGCAACCTGCTGGGCGGGCCGATGCCACTGAATCCCATCGCGGAGTTCCCGTTCTTCAGCTTCCTGCTGGGCGACAACCACCCCCACGTGATGACGCTCCCTTTCGTGCTGTTAGCCATCGCCCTGGCCCTCAATCTGCTGCGCCGTCCAGATTGCGGCCACGAGCCGGCTGTTGACGCGCCGGCGGAGTGCGAAGGCAACGCCGGCAGTCCGCGCTGGTGGAACCCCGCCGGGTACTGTCTGGCCGGTGACTGGTTCCTCTTCGGTAGCTGCGCACTGGCCATCGGCGCCCTGGGCTTCCTGAACACCTGGGACCTCCCCATCTACCTCGGCCTCGTCGTCCTAGCCTACGGCGTCGGCCGCTGGAGCTCCACCGATGAGACGGTGCCCCACCTGCTGGGGAAGATGCTCGTGCTGGGTATCGGCCTGGGTATCGTCGGCGCGCTGCTGTACCTGCCCTTCTACATCAGCTTCAGCTCCCAGGCCGGCGGTGTTCTGCCCCACCTGCTTTCGCCCACCCGATTGCCCCAGTACCTCGTCATGTTCGGACCATTCATCTTCGTCGCCGCCTGGTTCCTGGGGGCCCAGCTGTGGACCATGGGCGACAGAAAGCGCGCCCTCGGCGCCGCTGTCCGGTCCTGGCTGGTAGTGGTGGCCGCCCCTTTTGTCATGCTCCTGGGGGTGCTGAGCCTGGTCCTGGTCACCGAATCGGGTCGCCAGTTCCTCCAGGGGGTGCTCTCCGACCCCACCATCCAGCAGCTCGTGAGCGCTGTGGGACCCGGCCCGGCGCTGAGAGCCATTCTGATCGCCCGTCTCCGCGATCCCTGGCTATTCCTGATCCTATCGCTCCTGATCGCCCTGTCCGCGGTCGTCGCCCTGCAGCCCTGGAACGGCGCGGGCAGGAAGGCATCCACGTCCTCATCCAGCGACCGGTTCGCCGCCCTCCTCTTCCTCTGCGGGCTGAGCCTCACCTTCATCCCCGAGTTCGCCTATCTACGCGACAGCTTCGGCGTGCGGATGAACACCATCTTCAAGTTCTACTACCAGGGGTGGGTCTTGATGGGTTGCGCCAGTGCCTACGGTGTCTGGTGGCTGCTGGCCAGCCCCCAGGCGCGCACCGGCCGCGGACTGCGGGTCGCCTTTCTCGCCGGCACCGTCCTGTTGGCAGCGGCGGGCCTGGTCTACCCCGTCATGGCCAGCTACAGCCGGGTCCGTGGCTTCGAGCCCGAGCCCAGCCTCGACGGCGCCGTCAACGTCGCGCGGAACCACCCCGACGACTGGGCCGCCATCGAGTGGCTCCAGGCCAACACGCCGGGCACCTCCGTCATCCTGGAGGCACCGGGGCTTAGCTACAACTACGAAGGCCGTATGAGCGCCTTCACCGGCCGGCCCGCCGTGCTGGGCTGGGCGCTCCACCAGAGCCAGTGGCGCGGAAGCTACGTGGAGCAGGGGAAGCGGGAGCCGGATATCAAGACGATCTACACCACACGGGAGGGTCGGCAGGCCCTCGACCTGCTCCACAAGTGGGACGTCGACTACGTCATCGTCGGGCCACCCGAGCGCCGCTACACCGAGGACGCATGCCGGGCCACGGATCCACCCTGCAACGCGGCTGAGGCCCTGTCCAAGTTCGACATGCTCCTTCACGCCGTCTTCAGCCACGGGCAGACCACCATCTACCGTGTGCCCGCACCGTGAGCGCCTCCTCCCCGAGACACCGCCCGGAGGCACTGGTGCTTCCCCATTGAACCCTCGCCTTCGCCTACCCCCGTGCGCGGCGCGAGTCC
>SKLM01000222.1 GCA_007123205.1 Thermoflexales bacterium | reverse complement strand
TTCTCGTACCCCACCTTCTCGAACTTGAAGATCTCGGACATCGTCACCACGTCCCCCTCCATGCCCTGGATCTCGCTGATCCCCACCACCTTGCGGCTGCCGTCCCGCAGCCGCTCCAGTTGGATGATGACGTCCAGGGCGGCGGCGATCTGCTCGCGGATGGCCCGGTGGGGCAACTCGGTGCCGGCCATGAGGACCATGTTCTCCAGGCGGCCCAGGGCATCCCGACTGTTGTTGGCGTGGATGGTGGTCATGCTCCCCTCGTGGCCGGTGTTCATCGCCTGGAGCATGTCGAAGGCCTCCGGGCCACGGCACTCGCCGACGATGATGCGGTCCGGTCGCATGCGCAGGCTGTTGATCACCAGGTTCCGGATGGTAACCACCCCCTTACCCTCCACGTTGGGGGGGCGGGATTCCAGCGTGAGGACGTGTTCCTGGCGCAGTTGCAGTTCTGCCGCGTCCTCGATGGTCACGATCCGCTCATCGCTGGGGATATACCCCGACAGGACGTTCAGAAACGTGGTCTTACCGGAGCCGGTGCCACCGGAGATCAGGATGTTCAGCTTCGCCTGCACGCCCGCCTCCAGGAGGGTCATCGACTCGGCGGAGACGGTGCCGAAGCTGATCAGCTGATCCACCGTCAGTGGGTCCTCCGAGAACTTGCGGATGGTGAGGGTAGGGCCGACCAGGCATATGGGTGGGATCACGGCATTGACTCGCGATCCGTCGGGGAGGCGGGCGTCCACCATGGGCGAGCTCTCGTCGATGCGCCGCCCCAGCGGGGCCACGATCCGCTCGATGATGCGCATCAGATGCTCCTCCGATTCGAACGCCGTGTCCGTCTTGATGATCTTGCCGTTCCGTTCGACGTAGACGGCGTTGACGCCGTTCACCATCACCTCCGTGATGGTGGGATCGGCCATGTATGGCTCGAGAGGGCCCAACCCCAGAATCTCGGCCACGATCTGCTCGAACAGCCGCTCCCGCTCGGTTCTGCTGAGCACGATGCGCTCCTCGAGGAGGATGTCGTCGTACATCCTCTCGATGGCGGCCCTCACATCATCGCTGTGGACCTGGCCCTGGGTCGGATCCAGCTCCGCGATCAGCTTGTCCTGAATGCGGGCCTTGAGGTTCCGATACCCATCGTGGACGGGCCCGTTGGCGCCCTGCCCCTGTCTATCGTGGGCCGGCGATGGCTCTCGAGCCCGGGGCCTGCTCTCCTGTTCAATGCGACTCAACAAGGACATATCCGATCCCTCTCTAAGTCTACCATCACGCTGGAACTACGCCGGGACGGTCTCTGCCTAGCCCCGGCCGAATACCCTTCGCAGACCGAGCAGGCCGGCCCGCGCCGGCTCCCCGGCCTTCGCCCCAGGTTCCGTCTCGCTCCCGTCTTTCTCCATCTCCGACAGCCTGGTTTGGATCAGCTCGGCCAGCTCAAGGAGGCTCCTGGAGATCGGCCGTTCCCGATCCCGCATCACCAGGGGCTCACCACGATCCGCGGCCGCCAGCGCCGCGCGTTCGTCGCACGGGATCTCGGCTGCCACCGGCATCAGGGCCTTCTCAATCCTCGTCGTGTGCAGGCCGTCCTCCCGATCGGCCCGGTTGACGATCAACATGAGCTTCTCCTCCGGGTAATCGAGCTTGTCGGCCAGCTCGAGGAACAGGCGGGCGCTCTTCACCGCGGGAATGTCCGGCGTCACCACGACCGCGATCAACTGGGCGGCGTCCAGTAGAGTCAGCGCGATATCGTCGATCCAGCTCCACACGTCGACCACGATGACGTCGAAACCCAGGCGCAGCGTGCTCAGGATAGCCGCCATCGGCGAACCCCCCTCCTGGCCGTTCGGCGTGCCGAGCAGGCTCTCCGCGGCCTCGGGACGCGGGGGGGCCAGCAGGACCTTGATGCCCGATGGGTGAGCGGTCATCACACTCTGGAGCAGGTCACCATCCAGCTGGTCGATGCGCTCCGTCAGGTCCGCGATGCTCCGATGAGGACGCAGGTTGAGCATCACCCCGACGTCACCAAGCTGGAGATTCCCATCCACCAGAGCCACCTCCCGGTCGGGAGCCAGCGCCTGCCGCAGGCCGACGGCCGTGTTCACGGCGACCGTCGTGCCCCCGGTTCCCCCTTTGGGGGCCACGATGGCGACCAGCTGCCCGGCCCTCCCGGGTCTCTCCTCATCGTCGGCCCGCCCGAGAGCGAGGTCCCCGCGGCTAGCCTTCCTGCTGACCGCCTGAACCTTCCCCATCTCAAAGACCCGGTGGATCGTGTTGACCAACTCGTCGCCGCTGGCGGGCTTGGTGATGTAGTCCCGGGCGCCCACCAGCATGGCCCGCCGCAGGTAGTCGCTCTCGCCGTGCACCGACAGCATCACCACCTGGGTGGCAGGCACCTCCTGCAGCAGCTTCTCCGTGGCGGTGATGCCGTCCATCTCCGGCATATTGACGTCCATCAGGACCACGTCGGGCGCCAGCTCTTCGGCCAGCTCGATGCCCTGGGCACCGCCGGCGGCTGCCCCGACGACCTCCAGATCGGGCTCGAAGGAGAGGAGCTTCCGCAGGTTCTCCCTCGTCTCGCCGATGTCGTCGATGATGATGACGCGGATCCTCTTGGACTCTTCGGCCAAGGCGCAGACTCCTCTAGTCGACGGGCGTCCTGCTTCCCCTCGGCGTCGGTGCACGACCACCCTCTACGTCCAGGGGCCAGGTC
>SKLM01000309.1 GCA_007123205.1 Thermoflexales bacterium | reverse complement strand
GAGGCCTTAGGGTACCAGTGCCATAGCTTGGTCCGCGAAGGCCCGCGGCAGCTGGCCGATCCTGAAGTCGTAGCCCTGGCCAAGCGGGAGCAGCGCATCATCATCACACACGATCTCGACTTCGGCGAGATCTACTACTTCGCTGAAGACGGTGAGCTGGGTGTCATCGTCCTTCGGTTGAGGCATCAGACTGTCGAGGCAGTCAACGACATCCTGGAGCGCTTCCTTGAGACGCGAGCCTTGAGCGAATCGCAGCTCCAGCGCTCTCTGGTTATCCTATCTGAGAGCAGCTATCGAGTGTATGGGGGGCCTCGAGGAGAGTTCTAATCTCTCCGCGCTCGACTCCTCATCGCCAGCCTAAGGTGGCCCCACCCACTTTGTTATCTGGTCCCAGCCTAGTCCTGATGCGCGGACTACGTTTAGGGCCTGACATCCCCAAACCCCATCGCGCCTTCTCCTTCGCCGCCCTCTCACCAAGCACGGCATCACCGGCGTCCCCTAGCCTCGCACGCCCACCTGCCTCACTCAGCGGCTGAACGAGGCTCAGCTATGCACGGCACCGTGCTCTGTTGAAAAGCTCCCCCACATAGGGTATACTCGGCATTGAGATAAGATCATTCGGACGGAAGCGCAGGAAACAGTGAGCTTCGACACATCCATCGTCGATCGCGCGCGTGCCAGGAGACGTCGGCGCGAGGAAGCGGTGCGCAAGGCCACGCTGCGGCATCCCACCCGCCTCCTGGACAAGCCTGCTGCCGGTTTTGGGATATCGGAGGCAACCATCTTCGGCTCTATCACCCGCCAAGGACGCTTCAGGGAGGACTCGGATGTCGATATCGCTGTCGAGGGGATCGATGCGGAGGCTTTCTTCAGGGCTATGTCACTTCTGTCTTCGGAGCTGGACCGCCCCGTGGACATCGTCAGGTTGAGCGAATGCCATTTCGCAGAGCGCATCCGAGAGAGGGGGATACGATGGAGAAGGACGTCGTCGTAGTACTCGCATCCGACGTGAGGGCACACTCGGCCATACCTCGGGCTCTGCGAAAGCGCCGAGGTTTTCTTTTACCATTTGCGGTGAGTATACAGTGAGCGGCGATAGTCGCAAAGCGTGATCGGAGGGGTGGTCGTCAAGGTTCACTATTCAGACCCCCACCCCCAGGGCGTTGGCCATCGCCTGCCAGTGGTGGTGGTCCTCCCCCGTCAACTGCTTCAGGTAGATCTCCGTGGTATCGCTGCGTTGGTGGTCCAGGAACGCCTGGGTCTCTCGCAGGTCCCCGCTAGCCTCGTGGTATAGCTCGGCGCCCAGGTGCCTTAGACTGTGCAACGTCACGGCCTCGGGGTCCAGGCCGGCGTCGGCCGCGTGACGGTTTAGCGCATGGGCCACGGCCTCCCCGGTCAGGGGCGTGGGCCCCTCGGGTTGGGGGGTGCCGTAGTATTCGCGTAGGTATTGCCCCGCGTTTGTGGTCGCCGTGAAAATGGGATCATCCCCGGTCGGGTCTCGGCCGGCCAGGTCCAGGTATTGCCGGATCGCCTCCCAGACTGGCGGGTGGAGCTCTTTCCACTTCCGCGCCCCGCCCTTCAGCCGGGCCCTGTACGTCACCTTCCCCGCGTCGATCCGCAGGTCGTGGGCCCGCAGGCCGACCACCTCCGCGCGCCGTCGTGCACACATGACGTAGAATAGCAGTAGGGCCCGGTCACGGGCTCCCATTTCGGTATCATCGGGGATCGCCTGTAAGATCCGCCTAAACGCTGCGAGGGGTAGCTTGCGGGCCCGTTCGTAGGGGTTGACGTCCAGGTCATCCCTCCCCACGGCCGCCACCGGGTTCCGATCGTGTAGCCCTTGCTTGACCAGATAGCCGTAGTAGCTCGAGATTGCCGAAAGCCGCAGGGCCACGGTTGCATCGGCCAGGCCGCGCCGCTTCAGGTGTTCTTTCCATCGGGCCACGTCCAGGGGCTCGATCTCGCCGGGGTGCTTCTCTGTGGCGTTCAGGAAGGTGCCGAGGTGGGCGCCGGACGCGCGCCGGGTGCCGTCTGCCTCCCCCTGTAGCCACGTCAGCATAGCGGCTTGGTAGGGGTCGCTTCGGGCGCGCGCCAGGTGGTCGGGTTCGCTTGGGATGATTTCGCCTTTCATTCGACGCTCCTTCACTCGATGACGGTGATGACGACTTCACCCTGGGCGTGAGTTTCTTCCAGGTAGCGGAAGGCGTCTGGGGTTTGATGCAACGGGTATGTCCGGTCAATCACCGGGCTGACCTTGCCGGTTTCGACGAGTTCTCTTAGAACGATCAAGTCTTTGTCATTCGGCGAGGCAAGGTACATGCCAGCCACCTGGCGCGTGAATGGCGACAGCACGAACACTTTGAGCACATAGTTCATACCGCCGTAGCCGCTGTTGGGAACAATGACCCCGTGCGGGGTAAGCGCACGCCGGAGTTCGGAAAACGAACGACTCGCCACATTGTCCAGGATAAGATCGTAGCGCCGGCTGCCCTGGGTGAAATCATCCCGCGTGCAATCGATGACGTGGTCTGCGCCGAGCGAGCGCACCATGTCCACATTCCGCGTGCTGCACGCGCCCGTCACTGCTGCGCCGAGCGCTTTGGCGATCTGCACTGCAAACGTGCCCACCCCGCCCGACGCGCCGTTGATCAGCACCTGTCCTGGCCGAAAAGCCCATCTGTCCCAAGCGGTTGACCACGAAGAGCAGGGAATCT
>SKLM01000066.1 GCA_007123205.1 Thermoflexales bacterium | reverse complement strand
CCTTGCACTGTGTCTGAGACAGAGTATACGCCTTGTGGCTAAATTGTTAAAGTCCAGATGGAGCGAACATATGTTCTATGTCGAAAGCAGGCTAAGGTGATATGGCGGGCATCGCCTCCTGCCCAGGTCCTTGACCAGATCAAAGAAACCGCACCGAGACCCCCTTCTCCAACCTCTCGCCTGACCGCCCCCATCCACCACTCTACCAACCCACCACCCCACCACTCTACCACCCTACCAACCCACCAACCTACCACCCCACCAATCCACCAATCTACCACTCTACCAATCTACCAATCTACCAACCCACCACCCTCACCACGTCGGCAGCGGAATCGCCGCCTCCGGGTTGTCCACCCGCACGAAGTAGACCCACCTATCCGGGTATCGCTCGTATGCGACTAAGTCGGCCCGGCCCAGGGTCTCCCCTGTGAAGTAGTCGCCACTCTCCGGTTCAATGGCCACGATCACAGCATCCTCTCGCCCCTCCAGCTCTCCCCTGATCCTCTCGAACTCCTCCCTGCCCTTGGCGATGAACGCCTCTCGCGCCTCCTGATCCTGCCAGATTGAGATATCTGCCATCGCTCTGCCTCCCTAAGCCTTCCGCTCCACGATCATCGCGCCCCCCAGCCCGCCGCCCACACACGCCGTGGTCAGCCCCAGCGCGACGTCCCGCTTGATCATCTCATACAGCAGCGTCACCATGAAGCGGGTGCCCGTGGCGCCCACCGGGTGTCCCAGCGCGATGGCCCCACCGTTCACGTTCACTCGCTCCCAGTCCCAGCCCCGATCCTCCAGCTCTTTGCCCACGGCCAGCACCTGCGCAGCAAAGGCCTCGTTCAGCTCGATCAGGTCGATGTCACTGAGCTCCAGGCCGCCCCGATCCAGGGCGGCTGGGGTGGCGTACGCGGGGCCCAGCCCCATAATGTCGGGGGGCAGCCCGGCATAAGCGTAACTGCGGATCGTGCCCATCGGCTCGACTCCCAGTTCCTTTGCCCTGTCAGCCGACATCACCACCACGGCTGCTGCCCCGTCAGAGATGGGACAGGCGTTCGCTGGCGTCACCGACCCGCCCTTCTTGAACACCGTCGGATAGAGAGCAGCCTTCTGCACCGTCAGTCCGGGGTTGATGCACTCGTCCTCCACGATGTCCTCGTGGGCCACCTCCTTGCCGGCGACGCGCTTGATCACCCGGAAGGGCACGATCTCCTCGCGAAACTTCCCCATCCGCGTGGCTCGGAAGGCCTTCTGGTGGCTCTTGACGGCGTACTCGTCCTGTTCCTCCTGACTAATGCCATACATCATGGCCAGGTTCTCGGCCGTGAGGCCCATGATATCCCCGCACACCGGATCCGTCAGCCCCTCCCATAGCGTGTCCACGAATGTGTCGTGCCGCAGCTTGAGTCCCCACCGAGCGCCGCGCACCACGTACGGCGCCGTGGACATGCTCTCCACCCCCCCGCACAGAAACACGTCCCCGTCTCCAGCCTGGATGGCTTGATACGCGCTGCTGAGCGCCATCATGCCGGACACGCAGTTGCGCTGGACGGTGTAGCCGGGCACCCGCACCGGAAGCCCCGCCTGGAGCGCCGCCACCCGCCCGATGTTCGCGGCGTCACTCTGCTGTCCAATGCAGCCCAGTATGACGTCGTCGATCACCTTCGGGTCGATACCAGCGCGTTTGACTGCTTCCTCAAACACCCTCGCCGCCAGGTCCTGAGCCGGGATGCTGCGGAAAGCTCCGCCGTGATTGCCGATGGCCGTGCGGCATCCGCTGACGATCATCACTTCCTTCATCCTGACCTCCTCGGGGTAGACACGCTTCGATTCCACATCTCACCCCTCACCCATCTGCGTGAGGGCCCTCGAGTCCCTTGATCAACGTGTCGACGCTTGACTCGTACAATGCTTTCTTGTCGACCCCCACCATCTCCCGCCGGAGCGGATGCTCCATGAGCTGAAGCACCCCGTTCAGCGCAGCCCAGAACATGCAGGCCGCCTTCTCGGGATCCGGGCACGCGAAGACCCCGTCATCGACTCCTCGCCGGACGACGCCCACGGCCAGGGTCAGCCCCTCCAGGCTAGATTGAAGAATCTCCTCATACAGCTCTGCAGGGACCGACTCCTGGAACTTCCCGCGGTCCATAGCCATCAAGAAAGGAAAGTACTGAGGGTCTCGGTCGAAGAAATCGAAGTAAGCCCGCGCCAGATGACGAAGCTGCTGGTCGGCCGACAGAGCTGCTGCCTCGGCACAGGCGCTGGCCAGCTCAGCGACGAGGGCCTCCAACCCTTCGAGAAGCAAATGAGCAAGGAGCGTCTCCTTGCTCACGAAGTACAGATAGACGGTCCCTTTGCTGACCTCGGCCCGTTCAGCGACGCTGTCCACGGTAGCATGGTGGAAACCATTCTCGAAGAACAACTCGCGCGCAGCCTGGAGGATGGATCGGCGGCGCTCCCGCTTCTCTCGCTCACGACGTGCCCTCGTGGTCACCTTCGGGTCCCTCCTGCCAACCACCGGTCAGTAAGTGACTATTGGTCAGTATATCACAAGAACGAGACGCTGTCAACGGGTTGCTCGCATCTTCCGCGGGCGTCCACTCTTCGCTCTCGCTGCCACCCTCTCCAGCCGGCCGGGATCACGGAGTGCCCCCTTTCCCTTGCTCGTCAGGTCGATAACGATGCCGCCGTGGCCCAACTGCCGCGGTGCCAGAAAGCCGG
>SKLM01000258.1 GCA_007123205.1 Thermoflexales bacterium | reverse complement strand
TCTCTGCCCGTCGGCGACACTCGGAAGCCATGCTTCCGAGCCAGCTCCCCGATCTCTCGCACCCTGTCTCTCTGGATCCTTTGACCCAACGAGTACGACTCGTATCGACCCTCCAATGCCAGCACCATCACCTCTGCCATACACGCATAGACCAGCCCCGTCCCCAACCCGAGGTCAATCCCGAAATCAGCATGCCCCGGAACGTGCAGGATCCCTCCGCCGATCAGCGACACATCTTCCCGCTCTCGCTCTACCTCGCCCGAGACATTCGGCGGTCGGGCCAAATCGCAGACAATAGCCCCAGGTTTGAGATGATGTGACCGGATCAGTGGCCGAGGGGCGCCAGCGGCGGCCACGATGACGTCGGCTGCGAGGACCGCATCAATCTCAGTGGACATCCGGACTCTCGCCCCCCCGGCTGCCTCAACCTCCGCTCTTGCCTGGCTGACACCGATCTCACGTCGGCCGACCACAACCAGCTCTGCCACGTGTGGCGCCAGCACCTCAGCACACGCCAGCCCAATGCCCCCCGACGCCCCCACAACGGCCGCCGTAGCATCCTTCAATGGGAGCCCCCTGTCCTCGGCCGCCCCCCTCAGAACCGCGATAGCCACGGCCACGGTAAGAGTGTCGCCGGTGGTCACCGGCATATTCAGCCGCTGCGCGACCGTAACCCCCCGATCGGCCAGCATGCCGCCCATCCCTCCCAGTCCCAGGATGCGAGCGCCGCGGGTTTGACCCAGCCTGCCGGCCCTCACGATCCGATCGTAGACAGCAAGCGGCGGCCACTCCGCCATCTGCCTGCTCGTGAGAGGAGATGCCAGCAGCCACCCCTCGATCCTCTTGCCGGTCGCCTCCGAACAGATTCCGGTAACATGCGACAACACCACAGGAGGCCAGAAACGACTCAGGAGCTCTATCAGTGCTCCCGGCAGGATCGGCGCCAGACGCGGGTACTTGCGCGCCACATCTCGCTTCGGGTTGACGGGGTGCAGCACGAGAGCGAAGTCCGCTGACGACTCCTCCCATCTCATCGCCAGAGCCGCCCGCCCCGGCCTGCCCCTGCCCGGCAGGCATCGCGCACCCAAGGCCCATCATCTCTCCCCGACAACAACGGTGGGGCAATGACGCACCGCCCACCCCAAAGGGACGGGACGGCCTCAAACTCGGTCAACCGGAGTCGAAGGATCATCATAGAATGCCACTCAGAGACCAGCAGCCACAGCCTCACCGACTGAGCCATCGGACGACCGCCCCCACCAGGCCCCCTGCCCCCATGGCCGACATCGGTCAGCGGTTCATCCCCCGGCCGCACCTGCTGCCAGGCGCCGCGGCCCGGTGAAGACACGCCACCAACACGCGGAGCCCGCAGGGTAGCTGGGCAAGAGAGAGTGCCCCGGATCGTGCCCTGGTCGAAGCACCCTCCTGGCCCCTGCTCGTGACACCAGGACCCACTAGGGACGACATAGCCGGCAGCGCCCCGATCCCTCAGCGTGACCCCGGCCTCCCACGTCCCGCCGCGGTACCAAGCCCATCCCCCTGGGTTCGAACAAGGAAGAAGCAGGAGAGCGAGGATATGGTCGGGCTCCCAAGATGCTGGGTCGGAGGCCGCGTCGTTGGGGAGGACGACGCGGCTTGCTCAGCCTGGCCACACAGTCTCATCGGAGAACGATCAACCGCACGACCTCAGTCGGCTAACGGCCGGATGCAGAGAGGCTCTTTCGCCGACCCACGGTCCGGGTGCAATGTCTCCCCGCTTCGGTGCTCGCCCGGGGCTGCCAGACCCTTTCCGCTGAGCGAGGCTGGGCACCATCATCTCGGGAGACCCTGAGGCTACCGTCCGCGGATTCGACTGATAATCCGCTGGACCAGGTTGGGCTGCGCTTCTGGCGATTCCTTCCCTCCAGCGGCTACGGGCTCCTCGGCCTGGGTGATCCGCACCACCCCCGCCTCAAACAGCCCGGCCACGATTTCCCGGATCTCCCGTTCACTGAAGTTGTGGCGCCGAGCGATCTGGCGAAGGGTGTTGCGCGGGCTGACGAAGGAAATCACGTCCCATTCTTCAGCACTGAAGTCGACCCTGCTGAGGTCGGCCTCGGGGGACTCGGCGAATTCCAGCGAGATGTCCAGATCCGGGAGCTCCTCTTCCAGTCTCTCCCACTTTTCCCGCAGACGGATGCCCTCCGTGATCACCTGCTCCACTTCAATGGGCACCGTGATGATCCCCTCCTCGGTCGACCATCCGGACCTAAACTCGAACCAGCCGTCGGAGCACGCGAAGAGGGGATAGACGCTGCTCAGAATATAGGAACGCATACTCTCAAGGATCTCACGCTGGCTCACGTAACCCCCATCGACCAGCAGCAGCCCCAGCTCCTTCTCGCTTCTTGAACCAGCTCTAGAATCGATCGCCCGCGCTTTTCCCTCCGTAATGGCTCCACTCTGGCGCAGCGCCGCGGCCAGCGTGCTGCCGGTTCCATCCACCGCGGCATAAACCAGCTTGCCTTCCTCAAACTGCAGAGCAACCTGTTGGCCGTTCTCATCGACCATGAGTGTGCCCGTCTTCCGGGCCAGGTTGATCAGATTGAGCAACTGGGCCATACTGAGCTCGCTGAGGTTACCTTTAAGGGCCAAGTCTGCCTCCTGCTCCCAAGGCCGTGGTGTCACCAGCGGACGGCGGTGCTCGGATTATACATTCGGCCGTCATCCACGTCAACCTT
>SKLM01000237.1 GCA_007123205.1 Thermoflexales bacterium | reverse complement strand
GCCCTCGATGTTGGGGGGACGGGTCTCCAGACGGATGACGTGGCGCTGCTGGAGCTGCAGCTCGGCGGCGTCCTCAATGGTGATGATACGCTCGTCTTCGGGGAGGAAGCGGGAGACGATGTTGAGGAGCGTCGTCTTCCCCGTGGAGGTGCCACCGGAGATGACGATGTTGAGGCGGGCCCGCACACAGGCGCGGAAGAAGTCCATCAGGTCTTGGGTGACGGTGCCGATGCGGATCAAGTCGTCGGCGACGAAGGCGGCGGTGGCGAACTTGCGGATGGAGATGCACGGCCCCTCCAGGGAGAGGGGTGGGATAATGACGTTGACGCGGGAGCCGTCGGGCAGCCGGGCGTCGACCATGGGGCTGCTCTCGTCAACGCGGCGGCCCAGGGGCCCCACGATGCGGTCGATGATGCGCATCACCTCCTGGGCGTCGCGGAAGCGGATGTCGGTCTCCTCCAAGCGACCGCCCCGCTCGATCCAGACCTGATCGGGTCCGTTGACCATGACCTCGGTGATGGTGTCATCGCGGAGGAGGGGCTCGATGGGCCCCAGCCCGAGGACGTCGGCCACCACCTGCTCGAAGAGGTCCCGGCGGTCGCGACTGCTGAGGGCGAGCTGCTTCTCGGTGAGAACCTCGTCGAAAATGGTGCGCAAGGCGCGACGGATCTCGGCGGGATCGCCGCTGTCCAGCCCGGGGCTAAGCTCCGCCATGAGCCGGCGGCGCACCTCATCCCTCACGCCGGCATATCCGCGGTCATCCCGGAGCGTGTCCCGGGCCCGGGGCGCCGGGTCGCGACCGTAGAATCCGCTATCTCTCTGGCTCATACTCACCGCCTGCACCTCCCGTGCGGAACCCTTCCAGCCATGTTCGGAAAGCACCACCGGCACCTATGGGGCGCGTTCATCCCAGCGATCCGCGAGCCCGGTCGCAGAACACCGCGCCACTGACGATGCGTCACCCCAGCACCCCAATGCCCCTTCTCAGCATCCGACTCCCGATCCTCGACCCTGGCGGATCATCTGGACCCCAGGGGATTGAGGGCTACGTCGTCGAGAAAAAAGCCGTTGTTGTTCAGGCCCCAGATGGCGGCCAACTCAATGTAGATGGTCATCTCCGACTCGGTCGCCTCGAACTCGAAGGTGTAATCGGAGTAGCGGAAGAAGAAATTCGACGTGTTGTGCCCATCCCACCATTCGCTGTAGTTGATGGCCCCCTCGTCGCGCCACACGGCCCCCGGAGGCGCGGCACCCAGGCGGACGCGGGCCGAGTCGGGTCCCGGGGCCACCTTGCCGCCGTCCCAGATGTAGGTGTCCACGAAGATGGGCGCAGTGAGCCGATACCGGCGTCCCACATCGAGGCCCTCCACGTCCTGGACGACGGCGGCGTACATGGGCGCAAACCCCTTGAACACCTTGAGATGCCGGGATCCATCGCGGAAGAGCAGATCGCGCTCCTCGGGGGGCGTGCGCGCCCGCTGACCGACGACGGTCTCGGGAGCCAAGGCGACGTCGGCGGAGCCGGGGAACTCGACGCCGTCCAGCCAGTAGATGCGCCACCCCTCGGGCACCTGCCCGGTGTAGATATCGTACCAGGCTCCCTCGAAGCTGGCGTTGGTCAGGAGGTTCTCATCCTGCACCTCGCGCCCCGCAAAGGGCGGCCGGGTGGGTTCCGCCGGAGAGGTTGGCACGGGCGTAGGACGGGGTGTAGGGGTGAGCAGAGGCGCCACGTTCGCAGCCAGAGATGAGGCCAGGGCAGTATCCACGGGAAGCTCCTGCGCCCTCTCATACTGCTCGTAGGCGAGCTGGAGGTTGCCGGCTTGCTCGTACTGTTCTCCGAGCCGGACGTGAGCGAGATACAAGCGCTCCGCCACGATGCCGCCGAGGTACTCGGAGCGCTCGTCGAAGACAGTCCTGAGGCGGGCGATGGCGCTGCCCCAGGATTGGTTGCTGAAGGCGCTGAGCCCCTCGGAGCAGGTGATGGCCAAGCGGTGCTCCCCCGCTGCGTCGGGACTGGCGGGCCGGAGGGACAGGGAGCGCGCGAAGTAGCTCACGGCGCGCTGGAGCTGGTCCTCCTGGCGGGAGTCGACGATCTCGCGCCCGATGCGCATGTAGAGCTTGAAGAGACGCTCATCGATGAGCTCCCGCTCGTAACTGACGTTCATCTCCCGCACCTGCTGATACAGGGAAAGGGCCTCCCGCGCCTGCCCGGCGTCGTAGGCCTCCTGGGCCTGGGCAAAGAGCTCGTGGATCTCCTGCGCGCGTCGGATCCCCCTGAGCCGCTCCTCCACATCGCGGTACCCCGGGTCCAGCTCGAGGATCTCCGCGTACAGTTTCTGGGCCCGGGCGTGATCGCCCTGCTCGTGGAAAGCAACGGCCTGCCGGTAGAGATCCTCGATGTGGCGCTGTGCGGCGATCTGCTCCAACGCCCGGAGCGCCTCCGGATGGGCCGGAACCCGGTCGAGAAGGGCGGAGAACCGAGCGTGGGCAGCCGCCAACTCGCCCGCCTCGAGATAGGCCCGCCCTTCGGCCAGCAGCTGGGACCGCACCCGCTCCTCGCGGGCCTCAGCGAGGCTGGGGAGGAGCTGCTGCACGACGAGGCCCCTCACCAGAGCCCCAACCGCGATGGTGACGACGATGATGAGGATGCCGGTGATCAGGGGGCGCCAGGGGATGGCCCAGCGCCGACCTCTAACCCGGCCCCCCGCGTCCAGGTTGGCCTTGAATCGGGCCT
>SKLM01000264.1 GCA_007123205.1 Thermoflexales bacterium | reverse complement strand
ATGGACGTGTTGGTTACATATGACGTCTCGACCACAGACGCGGCCGGACAGCGGCGGCTGCGCCGGGTGGCTAAGGTGTGCGAGGGGTTCGGCCAGCGGGTTCAGAACTCGGTCTTCGAATACACTCTCACCGAGGCCCAACTCGAGCAGCTCTTGGATCGACTGGAGAAAGCGATAGACCATCAACACGACAGCCTCCGCATCTACCGACTGCGGCAGCCCCGAGCGCAGTTCGTCCAAATATTGGGGAAGCCGCTCGATTTCGATGTGCGGGATCCACTGGTTGTGTGAGCGCGAACCCCTGGCTGTACCCTGAAACCGCATAGGTTCGCGCACCAAAAGCAACAAGATAGGCGAAATCATGGGTGCTTCCGGGTGCCAGATCAACCACACCGGGCAAGAGACAGCTCAGAAAGGAGGTAGAACACCAAAATTGGGCCGAAAACGGCACGTAATGTGCGGTCGCATCCGGCCGAGAGGTCGGATGGGGGTTGAGACAGCGGAGGTGCGTCGCCTACCGCTGGCGCACCTCCGCTCGCATCCCGCCGATACCGCCCCCAGACAGCGTGGGCAGACTGCCGGCTGTCACTCGATATAGCCCAGCGCCCGTAATCGCTCCGCGATCTCCTCGTTGTCCAGGTCTACCTCACGTTGCGCTTCCCAGTTCGCTGGCCGTCGCTCCTCCGCCCGTTTCTCGAAGTCGACTAGTGCTTCGTGCAAGCGATCCGCCTTGTCGGGATACTGAGCCAGGATGCTGCGGGTCTCCCGGGGGTCGTCGATGAGGTCGAATAGCTCGTCTGGCTGGTCGTCCACTGTGATCAGCTTGTATCGTCCTTCATAAGCTGCTCGTCGCATGGAGCGACAGCGGAAGGTGTCGATGGCCGTTGGGTTCTCGCTCTCCATCAGAGTGAGGAGAGTGTCCGGTGTGTACGCCTCGGCAAACACGACGCTCTCCCGCGGCGCAGATCCGTTGAGATCGGTTGTCAGACTCAGTCCCTCGACATCGATGGGTGCTTGAGTAAGGTCGTCCTCACCAGGTGTCGTGGCTGCAGCTTCCAGCACGGAGTGGAAGACACGCCGGGTCGACACCGTCGAGGACACTCGTCTGCCGGCGGGATAGAGCCTGGGATAGGATACGATCAACGGAGCGTGGACGAGGTCATCGTAAGCGACCAGGGAGTGTCCCACGAAGTCGTGGTTGTTCAAACCCTCACCGTGGTCCGAGGTGATGATGACTACGGTGTTGTCACGGACCTCCGGTTTCCGGAGATCGTTCAGTAGACGGCGCAGCAGGCGATCCTGGTAGGCGACCTCGGCATCGTATAGGTCGTTCAGCGTCCGGTCGCTCAACTCACTAAGGGGCTCCGTCAGTGGGATCATCCAGCGGTAGTGCTCCAGATTGTAGTTGCGCATGAACTCCTGCGCGGCACGGTCCTCCTCGTAGTATGGGGCGAACCTGTTGATGAACCGGGCCGGCGGGCGATACGGCAGGTGGGTCTCCATCAGGTTGATGAACGTGAATAGCGGTGGGCGGTTCTCACTCTGCCGGTGGGCACGCAGATAACCCACCGCATCGCGGAGTGAACGTCTGGTGTTGCCTTTGAAATTGACGCTGTCCTGCCAGAGCGGCACAATCAGGGGGTGCATGGCGATCCGTAGCAGCAGGTGATGGTGGGCCAACCGGTTCTGGATGGGCCCGGTGATCGTGCGCATAGAGCGGGTATAACGCTCCAGCAGACGGCCCCAGAGCTTAGGGCGCGACTGGAAGACATCGGGATAGTTAGGAAGGGCCCCCCCATAGTTGTAGAACGCCTCGAAGCCTCGGTCGAGCTGGTTGTCGACCACGCCCAGCAGAGGGTTGTTGCAGAAACCTACCGTCTTGTACCCAGCGGCTTGGAGCAACTCGGCCAGGGTGACCAGGCTATCCCCGAGGGAGTCGTGGATCTGGGTGGTCATGTGCGTGGTGGGATACTCTCCGGTGAACAGAGAGGCGTGGGATGGTATCGTCCACTGTCCAGGGACGATGGCCCGTTCGAACAACGTCGCCGTCTCGGCGAATTCGTCGACCACGGGGGTCGTGTTGCGATGGTACCCATAGCAGGACATTCGGTCCGCTCGCAGGGTATCGAGTACGATCAGCACGACATCTGGCTTGTTGGGCTTTTCCCGCGTTCTCATTGTCTAAACGGATCTCCTAACTGGCTTGGCTGTTTCTCAGGTCAGAAGTTCGTCTTACTGCCCGAGGGCCAGTCCTGTGGCTCCCCCGGGTCAGTCTCTGACTGCTTCCATCTGAGCAGATTCATCTTGAGGTCCCGGATGATCGGGATGCGCAGGGCTCGCCCGGTTTCCACGGCACCCTCGCGATAGGGTAGGCTGAGCAGGGAACACGTCAGCCAACTGCTCAGCCACCCGAACAGGACGATGGTGCCCAGCCCGATCAACTGCGCGACCAGCTGACCCGCGCCGTCCGTGACGAACCCCGGGGCAGGGAGGAAGCCGGTGACGCCCTGCCCGGGCACGCCAAGGTGCTGCTCGATCCCCATCCCGTTCCACCCCTGACCCCACCGCCCGTCGGCGAAGAGGGCCACCGCCACAATGCCCCAGGCGCCTCCTGTGGTTCCAAGAGCTACTGTGGCCGCGCCATCGGGGAGCCGGAGCAGGCGCTCGACAACGTAGACGCCCAGGGGCAGGAGAAGCCCTGCGACGGCCCCGGTCACCAACGCTGCCCATGGCGGGAAGAAGGGGGCGCCGGCCGCGACGGCAACGAATCCGGCAGCAGCCCCCCGCGCCGACATCAGAGCATCAGCGGAGCCCGTCGTGAACCAACAGTAGGACTGGGAGATGATAATGGCACCCGCGCCGGCCAGCAGGCCGTTCACGGCGATGCGGGGCAGATTCAGCTCCGCACCAGCCACGTGGAAGGGAGTGCTCAGCGACCATCCGAGCCAACCTAACCCGAAGAGCAGGGATCCGAGGTTGGCCAGCAGCGGGAAGTGGGTGGGGGGCATCTGGTCCGGCTGGTCATCGGCGGCAGACGGCAGTCGTCGGCCGAGAGCGGTCAGCGCTCCCCACGCGGCGATCCCGCCGAGCAGGTAGACGGCGCCTGACCCACTATGATCCACAAATCCGTGTCCTCTTTCCAGGGTGGACCCCAAATTGGTGAGCCACCCGCCGCCCCAGGCCCAGCAGGCGACCAGGGGGAAGAGCACGCCGCCCACCACCAGTCCTGCAACCACCGTCTGCCACCCCCGGGTCTGTCCGGAGAGGCTCAGGACCGTCAGAAGAACGGTCGACACCACCAGGGGCAGGTAGGTGAAGAACAGGGCCAGGATCTCGGGGGTGGCGGCATCGCCGCTGAGAAAGAAGCCCTCCAGCCCGACGAGGCCCCAACTGAGGCCCCCTTCGCCGGCGAAGAGACGGTTCAACGGGTCCAGGCCGGGATGCTGGCTAATGAGGCCGGCCCCCCCCAGATGGAAAGCGAATCCAGTGGCGAAATAGCCGAGGGTGGCCAGGGCGAGGGCCAATGCACCTGCCGTGGCTGCCCGGCGTGCCCGGCTCGGCTCCATACCGCCCCAAGCGAGCAGAAAGAGCCCCGCCGGCATCAGGTATCCCAGCAGAGCTGGCAGCCAGCTCTCGATTGTCATAATGCGCTCCTTCAGGTAGAATGAGGTCTACGTCGAAACTGCGCAACGGTCAGGCTACGACGAGAGTTGGCTGGAAGCACCATTACTCTTCACTCTACTGACAGATAATGTTACCAGACTCTACTGTTTTGCCAAGTGAGTAGGGACGATTCCGCCCCGCAGCTGATCGCCGACTGCATGCTGGGACGGCTGGCCAAGTGGCTGCGATTGCTGGGCTACGACACGGCCTTCCTGAATGATGCTTCGGACCACGAATTGGCTCGCATCGCCCGTGCGGAGCGGCGGATACTGCTCACCCGCGATCGGGCGTTGGCGGCCCGCCGCGGCCTGGATACCCTGTTGATTCACTCAGAGCAGCTGGACGAGCAGTTGGAACAGGTTCAGGACGCGCTGGGGCTGCCCCCGGTTCCCTCCCTCTCGCGTTGTTCTGTGTGCAATGTGGCACTCGACGACCTATCTCCGGCGGAGGCTGCCGACCGTGTTCCTCCCTACATACGGAGGACCCACAGCGAGTTTCGCCACTGCCCGAGCTGCCACCGGGTGTACTGGTCAGGCAGCCACGTTGAGGCAATGGACGAGCAGCTCGAAGACCTCGATTGGCCTTGACCTGTTGCGCGCGGCGCAACTGCGGGTAGGTGGTCGGCGTGGTATAATCCTTGCGGGACAGGTGCCGGCCCAGTCCTCGCGGAAGCACTTAAGCTGCTACGAGGTGCTCTTGGATATAACGAAAGTCGCGATTCTCTACAACGCGCGGATTCCGACGGCGCCTGCCCTCGCCGCACGGATGGAGAGCTGGATGGCAGGGCGGGTGGACCAGGTCCGCAGATGTGCCATCGAGGACACGTCAGGACCGTCTTGTCTGCCGGAGGCGGACCTGCTGGTGACGCTGGGTGGCGACGGCTCCATTCTGTACGCGGCCCGGCTGGCGGCCCCGCGGGAGCTTCTGGTTCTGGGGATCAACCTGGGTCGGGTTGGATTCCTCAGCGAGGCGGAGACGGGTGAGTGGACGGATGTGCTGTCGTCGGCGTTGGCCGGGGACTACTGGGTCGAGGAGCGGATGATGATCCGACAGGTGAGCCGCCGGGGGGAGCAGGTGATCGCGGAGGCGGAGGCGCTCAACGACGTGGTTGTCGGACGTGCTGCCCACGCTCGCTCTGTACACCTCTGTGTGGAGGTGGACGGGGGGGAGCTGACGACCTACGTGGCTGACGGTCTTATCGTGGCGACACCGACGGGGAGCACGGCATATGCCTTGGCGGCGGGGGGCCCGATTCTCCCACCCCAGTTGCGGAACATCCTCCTGGTGCCCGTGGCGCCGCATCTCAGTATGGAGCGGCCGATTGTGCTGGCGGAGGGGGTGAAGGTCCGGATCGCAGTGGTGGGGCATCGACCCGCGGTCTTGACGGTTGACGGACACGCGCACGCGGCCCTGGAGAACGGAGACACGGTTGCGGTGGAGGCCAGTCGTCACGTCGCTCGGTTCGCCCGGGTGCGAGAGCCGACGTATTTCTACAAGACGCTGGTGAGCCGCTTGGTGCCGCGGAATGACAAGTGATGGTATGACGAGAGCCTGGAATTTGAATAAGTCTGTGAGCTGAGTGTTATGGATTCTGATTCGATCGGACGGTCGGAAGAGGTGCTTACCTGTTACAAGCATCCCAAGACAAAGACCCGTCTGCGCTGCAACAAGTGCGCGCGGCCCGTCTGTGGGAAGTGTATCGTGCGCACTCCCGTCGGGTACCGGTGCCGGGAGTGTGTCAACGTCCAACAGAGAGCTTTCTATGCCGGCTTCCGACCCATCTACTACCTGGTCGCGCTGGTCGTGGCGCTCCCGCTCGCGCTCGTGGCAGGCTGGCTGATCCCGCGGTTGGGATGGTACGCCATCTTCCTCGGCCCACTGGCGGGAGTGGGCATCGCCGAGGCAGCGCGCTGGGCCACCAGGCGGAAACGCGGCCGGCATACTTGGCTGGTCGTGTGTGGGAGCATCGTGGTTGGGGCGCTGCCGACCCTGCTCACGTGGCTGCTGGTCCTGCTCGCCTTCGGGGGGAGGACGTCCGGTGGGCCCGGTCACTTACCGTTGGGATCCATCCGGCTGCTGTGGGGCGTCGTCTATGTTCTTATGGCCACAGCTGCCGCGTACGCTCGCCTGCGCGGTGTGACCCGCCCATAGGGGGATCGGTGCTGCTGGAACTGCGGATTCGAGACTTCGCTATTGTCGATGAGCTCGACCTCCGATTCGATCCCGGTTTCGTCGTGCTGACCGGCGAGACGGGGGCCGGCAAGTCGATTGTCGTGGACGCAGTGGAGCTGGTGCTTGGCGATTGGGCCGACCGTATGGTCGTGCGCTCGGGAGCTGATCGAGCGCTGGTGGAGGCGGTGTTCTGCCTGGGAGCCGAACAGCGCGATAGGGTAGGGGCCATGCTGGGACGGGAGGGCCTGGAGGGAGACAACTCCGAGTTCCTGCTCCTGGGGCGGGAGGTGCGGCTCAACCGGCGCAATATCTGTCGGATCAACGGTCGATCGGTAACGCTCTCCCTTCTGCGCGAGGTGACCGATGGTCTCGTCGATATCCACGGCCAGAGTGAGCACCTGTCGCTGCTGAGAACTCCGGATCAGCTGCGGCTGCTCGATCGATACGGAGATCTGGAGCCGTTGCGGGACCGGGTCGTTGAGATCGTGGACCGAGTGGGCGACGTGCGCCGGGAGCTGGGGGAGCTGAAGCGGGACGAGCGCGACCTCGCGCACCGCGCTGACTTGCTCGACTTTCAGATCAAGGAGATCGGTTCGGCAGCTCTTGAACCGGGCGAGGAGCTGTCGCTGCGGGAGGAGAGACCACGGCTGGCAAATGCCGAGCGGTTGGCCGAGTTGGCGGGGGAGGTGGTCTTCGCCATCGAGGAGGGTGATCACCAAAGGCCCGCGGCGGCCGATCTGCTGGGCACGGCGGTCCGCTCGCTAGCTCAGGCTGCTCAGATCGACCCGTCTTTGAGGGCGCTCCTGGAGAGTGCGGAGAGCGTCAACCATCAGCTGGAGGCGCTGGCCGGGCAGATGCGTCAGTATCAGGAGACTATCGAGTATAGTCCGCAGCGGCTTCAGGAGGTGGAGGAGCGGCTGGCTCTGATCGTGCGGCTCGAACGGAAGTACGGCGAGACCGTGGAGGAGGTTCTGAGTTATGCCAGAGAGGCGGAACGTGAGCTGGATGCGATAGCCCATAACGATGAGCTCATCGAGGATCTGGAGGCGGAGGAGAGACGCCTGCTGGATGAACTGGGCGCAACGGCTCTGGAGCTTTCGGAGCGGCGACGGGAAGCGGCAGTCTCCCTGGCGACACGCGTTGAGGAGGAATTGGGCAGCCTCGGCATGGAGGGCACGCGGTTCGGGATGCTCTTCCGGTGGAGCCTCGCGTCAGGAGGGGTTCCGCTTCCTGTCTCATCGTCATATCGCAGCTTCTGCGTATCGGGCTCCGGGGTGGATGTGTCAGAGCCGATGGCTGGGACGGATGATCCGCGGGTGGCCTTCGATCGCTCGGGCATAGACCAGGTTCAGTTCCTCGTTTCGACTAACCCGGGTGAGCCCCTCAAGCCCATGGCCAAGGTCGCGTCCGGCGGCGAGACATCTCGGTTGATGCTGGCGTTGAAGGCGGTCCTGTCCCGCGCCGATGAGACGCCCACGCTGATCTTCGATGAGATCGATCAAGGGATTGGCGGTCGGGTGGGGGCTACGGTGGGTGAAAAGCTCTGGGGACTGTCAGTGGGTGGGAGCCCGGATCTCCGACGACAGGTCTTGTGTGTCACTCATCTGCCCCAACTGGCCGGATTTGCCGACGATCACCTGCGGGTCGAGAAACAGATGGTGGAGAGGGACGGTGAACAGCGGAGCGTGACCCGCGTTCGGTGCCTGGACGAGAGCGAGCGAGTGGAGGAGTTGGCGCAGATGCTCGGGGGCACTGGTGAAGCCGTCCATCGCAGCGCTCAGGAAATCCTCCGGCAGGTCAGAGAGCATAAGGTGGCTCACCCCCGTGACTGATTGGTCGTTCCAGTCAGCAGCCTTACCATACCCCTCGTGATTCCTCACCAACTCCGCTTGAAGAACTTCATATGCTACCACGAGGCTGTGGTAGACTTCGCCGGCATCCACGTGGCTTGCCTGACCGGAGAGAAGGGAGCAGGGAAGTCGGCTCTCCTGGATGGCATCACGTGGTCGTTGTGGGGGATCTCGCGTCTGGGCGCCGGGAGGGATGAAGACCTGGTCCGCATCGGCTCGGACGGGATGGAGGTGGCGTTCACGTTTGGCGTGGGCAGCGAGGTGTATCGTGTTCGCCGTCGATTCCGGGCCGCCAAGGAGAGTGGGGCGACGCTCGATTTTCGTGTCTGGGAGAGCGGCAGCTGGCGGAGACTGGAAGAGGAAGGGCTTGGCGCGATGCAAGAGGCAATCAACCGGACCCTCCGGCTCGACTACGACACGTTTGTCAGCGCCACCTATCTGCGCCGAGGGCGGGCTGACGATTTCGTGGGCCAGACCGCCGCCGAGGGGAGGGTGATCCTGGCCGACAGGCTGAGGCTGGACCGCTGGACGACGTACGAGAGCCGGGTGCGGGGGTGTCAGAGCAGAATCGATGCTGAGATCGAGGCGACCGATGTTCGGCTGAGGGAGATCGAAGCGGAGCTTGCCCGGCGGGATGATTACGAGGCCGAGCTTGACGCGGCGCGGGCGATGGTGGATGAGGCTGTCGAAGGGGTTGAGGCAGCGCGAGATGCCTACGGGCGCATGGAGACGGCGAGGACCGAACTGACACTGGTTGAGTCGCGGATCGCCGACCGGGACACCGAGATCGAGAGAGCCGGACAGGAGCTGGCAGAGTCTGCTGAGGAGATCGATGCGCAGAGGATCCTGCTGGCCCAACGCCAGCAGCCGCTGATCCGGCCGGCGGAGATGGAGCCCCGTTGTCGGGGCTCCGGAGAAGCGCGAGAGAGCGAGGCGAAGCTGAGCGACCGACTCGCGGCGTGGACGGCCCTACATGAACGTCGTCGAGAGCTGGAGGCTCAGATCGGCGGGGCTCGCAGCCGGTTGGAGGCGAGGCGCGATGTGCTGGCGGAGCGGGTCGAGGGGCTCGAGAGGCGAGTTCCCAGCAAGGCGCTCTTGGAGGAGCAAGCAGACCGCGAGGCGCAGGTTGACCATCTCAGCCAGCTCGCAGCCGGTCGAGATGCGGCGAAGGATGACCTGGTGGCTCTGGCGGAGAGGAGGGCGCGACTCCGCGAGGAGAATGATGGACTGCGGCGTGAGATGGAGGTTCTCAAGGGTATGATGGGGCTCCTGAAGGACGCCCCAGCCGATTGCCCGCTGTGCGAACAGCCTTTGTCTGAGGGTCACTGCCGGCACCTGGTCGAACAGGTTGAGAGGGATGGGAAGGCCAAGGGCGACCTCTTTCGCGCGAACCAGGCTGAGTTGGGGCGCACAGCTGAGAAGTCGCTGGCTCTGGAAGAGCAGCTGGCTCAAAGCGCAGGAGTGCTCCGCGAGCTTCCTGCCCTCCAAAGGGAATCTGCGGCGCTGGCTGACCGTGTCCAGCTGGGACGGCTCGCGGCCGATGAACTGGATGAGGTGCGAAGCGAGTTGAGGGACGTGGAGCGGCGGCTGGCGGAAGAGGATTACGGGCGCGAGGAGCGTACTGAGCTGGATGCAATCTGGGAGGGGCTGGGGAAGCTGGGGTACGACGGGGACCCGCACCGAGACGCTCAGCCTGCGGCCGTTGAGGGAGGGGCCGTCGTCGAAGGGAAGGGCGAGTTGGACACTGTTCCCGATAGCTTGGCCGCCGAGCGGAAGGCCCTCAGCAGACTGGAGGAGGCTGCGGAAAACTGGGAAGGGAGGCTGGTCAGGGCTAGCCGGGAGCGAAGGCGGCTGGAGGATGAGGCCAACGGGTTGCGCCGGAAGCTGGCCAGGAGACAGGCGGTGGAGGAGCAGCTCCAGGAGATGAGGGGGAAGGAAGCTGAAGCTCGTCACGACCTGGGGGCTGCGCGACAACGACTGGCGGCGTGTCGGGCCCTCGAGGAGCAGCGGGCGGACAAGCTGAAACGCAAGCACACTCTCGGGACGCAGAGAGGCATCTACGCCGAACTGGCAGAGGCATTCAGCATCAGCGGCGTCCCCGCGATGATCATCGAGACGGCGGTGGAGCAGATCGAGGCAGAGGCTAATCGTCTGCTCTCGCTGATGGGCCATGGTCGTATGCAGGTCAGCTTTCGGGTCGATCGTCAGAAGAAGGTCGGGGAGCCCGGCGATGACTTGCGGGTTCAGATATCGGACGAGGTGGGGCCCCAACCTTATCAGGACTGCAGCGACGGGGAGCAGTTACAGGTCAGCTTTGCCATACGCATCGCATTGTCGAAGATCCTGGTAGGGCAACATGGGGCTCATCTCCAGACACTGGTCATCGACGAGGGGTTCGGAACGAGGGACATAGGGGGGCGTCAACGGCTGGTGGAGGCGATCAAGGCTGTCGAGGGTGATTTTGCTCGGGTGCTGCTGGTAGCTGAAGATCTGGAGGGGTTGGAGACTGCGTTCCCGACGCAGATACAGGTGGCCAAGGGAGCGGAGGGCTCGACGGTGCAGGTGTTGTAGAAGCAGGCCTCTCCTCCGGGTTTCGGGTGGGGTATGAGGGGCTGGGGGATGATCAGGGCTGGTGGACGACATCCAGCAGAGGTGGACCGGGCCGTGGGTGGGAGGGTCGAGGAAGGCGAAGGTTGACGTGGATGACGGCCGAATGTATAATCCGAGCACCGCCGTCCGCTGGTGACACCACGGCCTTGGGAGCAGGAGGCAGACTTGGCCCTTAAAGGTAACCTCAGCGAGCTCAGTAT
>SKLM01000419.1 GCA_007123205.1 Thermoflexales bacterium | reverse complement strand
CCGAAATCCATGAGGGTCACCTGGTCGTTCCGGGCCTCGTCGACCATGATGTTGGAGGGCTTGACGTCCCGGTGGATCAGGCCGCGTTCGTGGGCGTGCTCCAGCGCGTCCACCACCTGGGCCATAATGCGCTGGATGCGCGGGAGCGGCAGGCGGCCACTCTCGGCGATCACCTGATCCAGCGTCTTCCCCTCCACGAACTGCATCACGATGAAGTAGTAGCCCTCTGCCTGCGTCACATCGTGGATGGTAATGATGTTGGGATGATGGAGCGCGGCGGCGGCCCGGGCCTCGCGCAGGAAACGCTGAACGAACTCCTGGTCGAAGGCGAACTGAGGCGGCAGTACCTTGATGGCCACATACCGGTTCAGCGCCGCGTGGTAGGCCTTGTACACGACGGCCATGCCGCCCCGCCCCAGCTCCTCGACGATCTGGTACTGGCCCAGCTTCTTACCAATCACATCCATGATTCCACACTCCTGCTCGAGCTCAGTGCCGCCCTACCCCGGGGGCCTGGCCCCTCCTTCGAGATCCGAAGTCCGCCGCCCCCTTGAGACTCCGTAACTCTCAGCCTCTCCCCCTATCTCAGACAGCATCCTTCCGCTTCTGAGAGACGGTGATCATCAGCATCATGACGCCGATGATGATCACCATGTTGACCCATCGCCCGATGTAGTGGCCGCGGAAGGTGCGTCCATACGTCTCGAACATGGCGGCCAGCCGCCCCTCGGCCCCACCGATGGCCTGCTCCCGACTCTGCTGCCATTCGGCGAACTCGTCGGAGTAGACCTCCATAGCGGCTTCATACTCGTCTCCCTGAGCCTGCCGCATGTCCTGGTATTGCTCCCCCTGGGCCTCTCGGAGGGCCTGATACTCATCCCCCTGGGCCTGCATGTCCTCCATGTACTCAGCAAAACCGGCTGGGGTCTCCGGTGTGGGCAGGGGGGTCGGCGTCGGATAGGGCCTCGGCGATGGGTGAGGCGTTGGCGCACTCGGCCGCACCACTTCCGGTCTGGCCAAGGCCGCCCTGGCATCCTCGGAATAGTAATCCGTGTCCATAATACCGGGGAAGAGGCTGCAGGGGCCCGCGAAGATCCCGGAGCCCATGCACTGGCAGCCAGCTGCCTCCTTCTCCACGTCGCTGAGGTTGAGGTAATCGTTCCACCCCATCACCCCGTCGGTCCCGTACTTGTCGCGATCGCCCCAGCAGGGGTCGTCCGCCAGGGGCGCGCCAAAACCGGTGATATTGACGGCCGCCTCGAAGGCCCAGCGGTTGGAGACCCCCCGGCTGGCGATCTCCCCTCCCACCCCCAGCATATCCAGGGGCATCATCCCCCCGGCCAGAAGGAACTGGGGTACGATGGCGACGATCACGAGAAGGATCGCCATATTCTGGTTGGGGGAGACGGCAGAGACGAACAACCCGGTCAGGTAGCCCGACAGCGAGCTAAGGGCCCAGGTGACGAAAAGGGCGACGAAGCCCACCAGCCCGAGGGTGCCGAACCCGATCTCCGCCGAGGGCCAGAGGCCGGTCATGAGACCCTGCCGGACGAAGACGAAGATGAGTCCCGTGTAGATCGCCAGCACAAACCCGACCCACACCTTCGACATCACGTAGGGCGCGATCTTCAAGTTGATGGCCCGCTCCCGCTTGTAGATGTCGCTCTCCTTCACGATCTCCCGCACGCTCACCAGAGCCCCCACGAGGAACGAGATCAGGCCGTTCAAGAAGAAGGTGGTGATGATGTCGGCGGCGTTCCCGGTCACCGGATCGAACATGCCTGGCCCCGCCGTCTCCATCACGGACAGCAAGGGAGCCAGGGCCAGCATCAGGCCCAGGGTGGCTTTGTCCGACGCGATGATGCGCAAGTTGCGCCGGGAGAGGATGGAGAACTGACGCAGTGCCGAGACGCCCCTGGCCGTGCGCTTCCGCAGGTCAGCGGCGTTGACGCCGGTGGGGGAGTCGGCCGCCCGGGCCGGCCCCTCCCGCTCCCGCAGCCGCTGGACCACGTTCTCGGCGTACTGGCGTGAGCGCCGGTATCTCTCGTCCCAATCCTCCGGGGTCCCGCGCTCGTCATCCTCGAGGATGGTGTAGATATCGTCGAACTCGATCTCCTTGACGCGGCGTTCGTAGTCGGTGCGGAACTGATCGAAGTAGGTGAGAGCCTGTTCGGGCGGGCCGTAGTAGGCCACCCGGCCACCGCGAACCAGGATGATGACCTTGTCGCACATCATCACATTCTTGGTGGCGTGCGTGATGAGCACGATGGTCCGCCCCTGGTCGGCCATCTTTCGGAGCAGGCGCATCATATTGTACTCAGTCCCGGGGTCGAGGCCGCTGGTGGGCTCGTCCAGGAAGAACAGGCGCGGTTTCGTCAGGAGCTCCACGCCGATAGAGACGCGCTTGAGCTGTCCCCCGGAGAGCTTGTGGACCGGGACGTCCCGACGCTCGCTCAAGTCGAGTTCGTCCAGGACCTCAAGGACCCGCTCCCGTCGCTCCGCCGCCGTGGTATCGGCCGGCATCCGAAGCTGCGCCGCATAGTCGAGGGCCTGATAGACGGACAGCTCGGTGTGGACGATGTCCTGCTGCGGCACGTACCCCATGTCGTTCCGGAACAGGTCGAACTGCTTGTAGAGATCGACGTCGTTGACCAGCACGACGCCGTGGGTGGCGGGGCGGAAGCCGTTCATGGCGTCCATCAGCGTCGACTTGCCGGCGCCACTAAGGCCCACCAGGGCCACGAACTCCTG
>SKLM01000358.1 GCA_007123205.1 Thermoflexales bacterium | reverse complement strand
CCTGGTAGAGATTGATGTCCTTCGGATACCCCCCGGCGCTAACCAGCACCACGTCGGCGGCCTCAGGCAATGGTACGACTGACCGGCGGGCAGCCAACTGAGCACCTTGGCGGTGAGCAGCCACAGCGCCACCTGCCACAGCTCCGATGATGTGGTGCTCGCCATCCACGGTCACGTTCAGGATGAAATCGATGCCCACCAGAGAGGCCGCTTCCTCGAGGTCAGACCGGACCGGGTTCCCCTCCAGCCGCCCTGCGGAAGCTCCCGGGGAGGTCATCATACTGTGGTTCGCGGCCACACCCTCTTCGCCGGCACAGCCCGGGAAGAGCGCCTTGCTTCCCCCGGAGAACCCGGCGAACCAGTGGAGATCGATGTTACCCAGGCAGATCCGCAGGTCCGCCTGAACCACGGTTCGGAGGATGTCCACGGGCGTGCCGGCGGAGGTGACTCCCACCCGGACCGTCTGATGGACGTCGTGGTTGATCACCTGGGTGCGGGAGATGATCTCTTCTCCCACGGCCGTGGTGAGCTCAGATGTGGACATCGGCCGATGCAGCCCCAGGGCGACGACGACCGTAACGGCAGCCGGTCCGATACCTGCCGCCTCGAGTTCCTTCAGTACGGGAGGAAGCAGCCGAGCCGATGGACACGGGCGCGTGAGGTCGCTCGTCACGATGGCCACCTCCTGCCCCGGCCGGGCGATCTCCTGGAGGCGGGGCGACCCGATCGGCCGCTGCAGGGCTTCGCGCACGAGCCTGTCCCCGGGCTGCGGTCGCGAGCGGGTCGGGGCGAGGATGGCTGCCAGCCTCCTCTCATCTATTTGGGTCGCGAGGAACGAACGTCCGAAGGGAATGGGCAAGGTCGGCAAATCCTGGAACCTCCGTGGGTTAGCTTAGACCGGGCCTATCGACGGGGACCGGGCGAAGACCCCGGGCCAATGACTGAGTCAGGGATGCGGGGCAGGACTGGCATCCCTGGTCCCCGCGCGGTAGGGGCTGCACGGCTGTCCGAACCGACTCACACATCAAACCCCAGCCTGGGGCCCGAGAGTGCCCGGCAGACCTGCGGATCTGCCCGAGTGGCTGAACGATGCAGGATCATGGCCCGGAGTCCCCCTGCGTACTGGCTACAGCTCGCCGGTCACCAACCGCCGCACCCGATCGGCGATCTTGTGTTCGTCGATCATGGTGAAGGCCTCCATGTGCTGGGCAAAGGGAGGGGGCACAGAGGGGGCGCAAACGCGCTGTATGGGGGCGTCAATGTACCCGAAAGCCGTCTGGGCGATCTGCGCCACGATCTCGGCGCCAAAGCCACACCGCTCCACCGCTTCGTGCGTCACGACGACCCGGGACGTCTTGCAAACTGACGCGGTGATGGTCTCGATGTCAAGAGGGAACAGCGTCCGCGGGTCAACCACCTCGACGCTGATTCCCTCTCGCTCCAGTATGTCCGCCGCCTTGAGTGCCTTGAGTACCGTCATTGACGTGGCCACGACGGTGCAGTCGCTGCCCTCCCGCTTGACGTCTGCCTCTCCAAAGGGCAACGTATACTCCTCCTCCGGCACGGGGCCCTCTGTGTTGTAGAGCAGCTTCTGCTCGATGAACACCACCGGATCGTCCAGACGAATGGCCGTCTTCAACAATCCCTTGGCATCGTACGGGGTCGAGGGCATGGCTACGAGCAGGCCAGGAATGTGCGCGAACCAAGCCTCCAGGCTCTGCGCGTGCTGCGCCGCCGATGACCGCCCCGGGCCACCCTGGGTTCGAATCACGAGGGGGACCTTCGCCTGACCACCGGACATATAGCGCAGCTTCGCTGCCTGGTTGGCGATCTGGTCCATAGCCATCGTCGCGAAGTCGATATACATGATCTCGACCACGGGACGCATCCCGGTCACCGCTGCGCCAACCCCGGCGCCCACAAAACCCTGCTCGCTGATGGGAGTCTGTCTCACCCGCTCTGTGCCGAACTGCGGCGACAGGCCGAGGGTGACCTTGTACGCGCTGCCAAAGGGGTCTGCGATGTCCTCTCCCATGAGAAAGACGGTCTCGTCCCGCTCCATCTCCTCGCGCAGTGCTTCTCTGAGTGCTTCCCGATACGTTATCTCTCGCATAGTGGTTCCTCTAGCGGGGCTCACCGTGGTGGTCAAAATGGACATACACGTCAGACAGAGCGTCGGCAGCGGGTGGTTTGGGGCTGGACTTGGCAAACTCGATCCCGGCTTGCAGCTCTTCCTCCACCTCTGCGCGGATCTGCGCTGCCTCCTCGTCCGTCAGATACCCCCATTCTCGCAGCTGACGCCCCAATCTGGGGATGGGGTCGCGCTTTCGCCAGCCCTCGCGCTCTTCCTGATCCATATAGGTAGCCGGATCACCGACGTAATGTCCCAGGAAGCGGTACGTCTTGGCCTCGATGAAGCTGGGACCCTCCCCCCGCCTGGCGCGATTGACAGCCCTTGCCACCGCTCCATAAACGGTGATGACATCCATACCGTCCACACACTCGGCCGGCATATGATAGGTTCGTGCCCGCTCCGGGAGATCGCACTGGAAAGCCGTCTCCTCCCAGGGCTGGGAGAGGCCGTACAGGTTGTTCTGGCAGACGAAGATCAACGGCACCTGCCACAGTGTGGAGAGGTTGAGGGCTTCGTGAAAGCCACCTTCGGCTGTCGCTCCATCTCCGAAGAAGCATACCGTGACGTGGTCGGTGTTGCGCATCTGGCACGATAGCGCCGCACCCAGGGCGATTGGCAGGCCGCCACTGACGATGCCATTGGCCCCGATGATGCCCTGGCTGAAGTCAGCGATGTGCATCGAGCCACCTTTGCCCTTGCAGTATCCCGTTGTCCGGCCGTATAGCTCCGCGAACATCCTCTTCACGTCGCATCCCTTGGCGATGACATCCCCGTGGCCTCGGTGGGTGCTGGTGATGGTGTCGCCCTCGCGCAGCGCAGCGCAGGTTCCCACGGGGACGGCCTCCTGCCCCTGCGAGAGATGCAGAAACCCCGCGATCTCCCCGGCCTCGAAGCGAATCTGGGCTGTGTTCTCGAACTCCCGTATGAGCAGCATGCGGCGGTACATCCACCTGAGCTGCTCACCGGAGAGGTCCTGGGGAGGGCTGCCAACAGGTTCTTCTCGCTCTGCCGCTGTCTGAGTCATGCATTCTCCTCTTGTTTCACTATCTGTCTAAAGCAGCAATGTCGGATCCTCGACCAGGGTGGCGATTCGCCCCAGGAAACGGGCTGCCGGTGCCCCATCAATGACGCGGTGATCGAAGGCCAGGCTGAGCGAGATCATCTGCCGTGAGATGAGGCTGGTACCGTCGTCTGACACAACAGCCTGTGGCGCGATGCGGCCCACCCCCAGGATGCAGCACTCGGGCACGTTGATCACCGGCGTGAAGGCCTCAACGCCCAGCATCCCCAGGTTGGTGATCGTGAACGTGCCGCCGGTCAGATCATCGGGTCCAATCTGACCCGACCGTGCCGCCTCGATCAGTCGCGCGGTCTCCTTGGCCAGCTCCGGGACCGACAGCCTATCCGCGTCGTGAACGACGGGCACGAGCAAGCCGCGCTCCGTGTCCACCGCCACACCGATGTGAATGCGATCGAGGTACTCGATCTGCTGCACGCCCATACGCGCGTTGGCCTCAGGATGGATCCGCAGCGCGTGGGCACAGATGCGGATCAGGAGATCATTGTACGAGATCTCCTGACCCCGGGCCCCAAACCTGGCTCGGAGTCGGGTGAGCGCCTCGGCGTCCGCTTGCCGAAACAGCGTCACCCGGGCGGTGGTGGCGGCGCTGCTAGCCATATGCTCGCTGACCCTGCCCCGGATGCCGGTTAGAGGAATCGTGCGCACAGCCTGGGGCGCCCCGTCAGCCGGTTCCGGCAACGGTGTTGGGGCGGTTCGGATTCGCTCGGCGGCGGCTTTGATCACGTCGGATCGCATGACCCGCCCCTGGGGGCCGCTGCCCGGGATGGCCGCAGGATCGAGGCCCAGGGCTTCAGCCAGGTTGGCGGCTGCGGGTGACACCTCCGCGGTCTCACGGACCTCGCGCAACTCAGTCTTCCCCAGGTGCCTGGTCACGTCCTCGGCCACGATCCGGCCCTCTGGGCCGCTACCTGTGATCGATGGTAGCTCCACACCGGCCTCCTGCGCCATCACGCGGGCTTTCCAGGAAGCCGTCACTGGAGGCGTCCCGCCCGGTGCCGGTGCCGGTGGAGCGGACAGGGGCAGCGGACTATCTGAGGTCGGTCCAACAATGGCGGGTCCGGGCGGTGTCCAATCGCTCGGGAGTTCCTCCCCTGGCGGCACGGCCACTGCTATTAGGGCTCCTACCGCTTCCTCTTGTCCTGCTGGGGCCAGAATGCGGGCCAGCCTGCCCCCTTGGTGCGCGGTCACGGCCACCGTCGCCTTGTCCGTCTCGACCTCCAGGATCTCCTGGCCCTGGCTGAACTCGTCGCCCTCTTCCACAAGCCAACGAACGACGGTCCCTCTCTCCATCGTCGATCCCAGTTGCGGCATCGTAATCTGAAATGGCACCTCGGGCTCCTCTTGACTGGCGAACACAGCCCTCGCTCGGGCCCTCTCCCCGGGTGAGCGTAAGGAAGAAATCCGATTCTCGATTATCGATTCAGCGGATTATACAAGTCGAGCGGCAGGCGTCAAGGCGGACGATAGTTACCTTAACGCAGGGGCAGCACAGCGAGCCCCCGGCGAGCTGCCTTGAGCCCCAGACAGAGCGATCGTCCCCTCGTGGGCCCCTTGAATATCGCCCGACTAGGCCGCGGCGTGCTCCACGTTCTCCGGTGGCTTTCCCATATCCTCGATGTGCCGCTGCATGGCCCGAGCCGCCCGATCTGGGTCACCGGTCCTCAGCGCTTCCAGCAGGTCCTCGTGTCGGGCAGCGAGATACTCCAGGTCCAGGGTGGTGATGCGGTAGGTCACGATGGTCCAGCGCGCATACTGGAGGGTCTCCCACAGGTGATAGAGGGTCCTGTTCCTGGAGATCCCCATGATTCGATCGTGAAAATCGTTGTCCAGCTGCGCGATGGTCTGGAGATCCTCCCGTCGCCCGGCCTCGATCATCTCCTCCAGGATGTGGCCCAGTTCCTCAGCGTCCTCCTCGGTGAGGTGGAGCGCCGCCAGCCGAGCCGCGAGGGACTCCAGGGCGGCGCGCACCGTGTAGACCTCCCACAGGTCATCTGGTGAGAACGATCGAACCGAAGTGCCCTTGTAGGGCTTACTCTCCAGAAAGCCCAGCAGAACCAGGTCTCTGATTGCCTCGCGGACTGGAGCTTGGCTCACCCCCAACTTCCGTGCCAGGGAGCTCTCCACGATGCGATCACTGGGTTCCAGCTCGCCGGCAAGGATCTTTTCCACGATGTATTCCTTCACACGATCGCTCAGGGCAACCCGTGGAAGAGTGGCTTCCCTCCCGTCCAACTTGAATCTGGTTCTCGACACATTCACATCCAGTGACTCCAGAGCGCCGGCTGGGCCGTCGCCCAGCCGCCCTGACGTTTCCCAGGTAGAGTCTGACCCGTCTTCGGAGGCTGCAGCAGAGGCTGAGTTCCGCTGTGATTCTAGCATCCTGCTTGACACTGTCAAGCCCAGCGTAGGCGGCGGCAAGCTGCGCCGCCGCAGAGCGCTGAAGGTGCCGAAAGCTCTGCTTTCGGGAGGCTCCGGCGTCTCTCGGGCGATGCGTCACGTTCGGGCTTGACAGCGGGTAGCGAAGGTCTAGAATGGGCCTGGGGCCGGCTGCCCCGCGATCCCGGTCGACTATCCAGAATCTCTGTGCCCCGGTGCCGTTGTCAGTCTGTTCTTGCATCCATCGACGCCCCACCGACCGGTTGAACGGCTCAGGCTCAGTCGGGTAGCCTGATCTGCGGGATCCGCGGGACGGTTCGGGAGCAGGGTCAGCTTACCATCATTCTAACTACAGGAGGTCAGCCAGTGAAATCCGTGCGCGAACAGGACGTCAGTGGAGACCGCATCGGTCCTCCCCATCAGCGCGTCATCAGACACCTCGTGGCCCCGTGGACGATGGGGTCGGAGCACTTGTGGTTTGGGACCAGCTCGGTCGACCCTGGCTTCACGAGCAACGCCCATGCTCACGACGAGCAGGAAGAGGTGTTCTACTGCGTGTCGGGTCAGGGGCGGATCAGAGTCGGGGATGAAGAGGGGACTCTCGAGCCGGGCGTGACGGTCTACGTCCCGCCGGGGGCTGTCCATCAGCTGATCAACGACGGGGACCAGATCCTGAAGGTGGCCTCCGCTGTGGCGCCACCTTTCGTCCCGGAGAAGTACCGGGAGGATCACTTGATCGAGGAGTCCGGCGATTAGGTGGCAGGAGAGGACGTGGCGCGCGAGCGGGCGGAGGGAGTGAGAGGGTATGGACCTGGAGGATAGCGTAGCTATGGTCACCGGGGCCGGGCGGGGAATCGGCCTCGCTGTCGCCAGAGCCCTGGCGGAGGATGGGGCGCGGGTGGCGCTGATTGACATCGACGATCGCCGGCTGGATAGCGCGCTGGAGCGGCTCGGGGCGTTGCGAAAGGCATGCCTCGGCTGTTCCGCGGATGTGAGCGATAGGAATCGGATCACGCAGCTCGTGTCTGAGCTCGTGGGACGATTTGGACGGATGGATATCCTGGTGAACAACGCGGGGATATACGAGCTGCTCGCCTTTGCGGATATCACGGAGGAGCAGTGGGACCGGGTGCTCGACGTCAACCTGAAAGGGGCCTTCCTCTGCACCCAGGCCGTGCTGCCCATTATGAAGGAGCAGCGGGGAGGCTGCATCGTGAACATGGCCTCATCGGCGGCCAAAACCGGCGGGCAGCTCTGCGGCGCGCACTACGCGGCTTCGAAGGCGGGGCTCATCGCCCTCACCAAGTCGGTGGCGCGGGAGGTGGCGCCCTATGGGATCAGGGTCAATGCTGTGGCGCCAGGCCGGATCGATACGCCCATGATCCATACCGTCTCCCCGGAGGAGAATGAGGCCATGCGACGACAGATCCCGCTGGGGCGCATAGGGACACCGGATGACGTGGCTGGGGCCGTACGATTCCTCGTCTCTGATGCGGCCGACTACGTAACGGGGGAGATTCTGGACGTGAACGGGGGTCTGCTGATGGACTAGCTGGTCCTTCCTCGCCCGGGATCAGCCGGTCGGCTCCAGGACGATCTTGAGGCCTCGATTCTCCTCGAGCATATCGAACGCTTCCCGCCACTGGGTGAGGGGTAAGACGTGGGTGACGAGGGTCCTGGTGTCGACCTCGCCCCTGGCGAGGAGGGCCAGACCCCTTTGCCAGGCGGACCACGTCTGGCCCAGGGCTCCGCAGACCTGGATCTCCTTATAGGCGATCAAGCTGAAGTCAAGTTCGAACGGCTGGCCGAACAGGCCGATCTGGGTGTACTGCCCCCTCCGCCGGAGCGCGGCGAGGCCCAACCGCGCCGCTGCCGGGGCCCCGGAGCACTCGAGGAAGATGTCCGCGCCGCGTCCGCCGGTCTCCTCCACAATCTGCTGCAGGGCGTTCTCCTTTTCCACATCGATGGTTCGATCAGCACCGAGCTGGCAGGCCACACGCAACCGTTCCCCGTCCCGCGCTGTCCCACCTACGATGGCGTAAGCCCCGGCGGCCTTCACCAACTGAAGACAGAGCAGGCCGATGGGGCCGGGTCCCGCGATGACCACGACGTCCCCGGCGCGGACGCGGGTGTTCTCCACGACGGCGTGGACCGCGCAGGCAAGAGGTTCGCTAAGAGCACCGGCCACGAAATCGACGTTGTCGGGCAGCAGGTGAACTCGCCTTGCGTTCACCACGCAGTAGGGCGCAAAGCACCCGTCGACTGCGTACCCGAGGACCTGTCGGTCCGCGCACATGTTGTAGGCCCCCATCCGGCATTGAAGGCACTGGTCGCAGGTGACGGCCGATGTCTCGCAGGTCACCCGATCCCCCACGCTGAAGCTGTGGACGGCGTCGCCGATTTCGGCAATGACACCCGCGAATTCGTGGCCCATCACCACCGGCGGGCGCACGGGAATCTGGATGTCATCGTGATAGATGTGGAGATCTGAGGCGCAGACACCGGCAGCCTTGACCGCGACTTTGACCTGTTCCGGTCCGGGCGAAGGCTCGGCCACCTCCCTCAGCTCGACGTGACCGGGGCCAGGGGCGTATTTGACCACCGCTTTCATCTCGTGTATCATCCTTTCTGTACTATTGTCAGGCAAAGCGTGGCGGGCACAATGTGTCAGGCAGAGCGGCTGGAGGTAGATGCCGTCTGCCGAGCCGGGGCGGCGCCCCTTGTCTGGTCGGGCCGCGGGACGTCGTGCCGGGACCTGCCGGGTTGCGGAAGACGATTCGGGTATAGCATACACCTCATCGTGCGGCCTGTCAATCGCCGATCCGGGCGAGCAGGGCCCACAGAGCGGGCGGCCCCACCGGGCGCACCACAGGAGGGGTATGGGATGTCACAGTTTCCCGTAGAGTTGCAGAGGGTGTTCGAGCGGGCGCTGATGGCCGGACACTACCAGGCGGGCGATGTCTTGACCCTCAGACGATTGAGCGAACGGTTCCAGGCAGAACCGACGGACGTGGCCGCCGTCATGGCGGCGGAGACGCGCAAAGGGCTGGTGCAGGAGCTGGGACCGGGTGAGTTCCAGGTGCAGGGCATTGCCAGACCCGAGGTCGGTAGCGTCTTCGTTCACGCGCAGACACGCGGCCTTAGACCTACGTCGGAGGTGCGAGCCGTCGTCAAGGAGCCTGCCTCGGAGACGGTGGCCCAGAAGCTGCGGCTCGAGATCGGCGCTCCCGTGTACCGTTTCGAGCGCACCCGGCGCGTGAGAGAGGAGCCCCTGGCCAACCAGGTCAACTACATTCCCTTCGAGGTGTGCCCGGACCTTGAACACGATGACGTGTCCCACACCTCCTTCCAGAAGCTACTCGAGGAGAAATATCTGGTGTTTCTTGCCGGGGTGGAGGAGCGCCTGGCCGTGGTACCCGCCGAACCCGAGGACCGGGCCGTGCTCGGATTGCCGGCGGGCGGGTCGGTCCTCAGGGTTGAGAGACTCGCGCGGAGCTCGAGCGGCTGGCCGGTCGTGTGGGCGGTCCTTCACGTTCATCCCGACCGCTACCAGTACGTGGCTAAGCTATGGCCGGCGGCCGCTGAGCTGTTGCGCCGGTCGTGGACAGAGGAGACGAGCTCAAGTTCAACCAAGCGAGGTTGAAGAGCATCTGCATTCAGAGCATTTCCAGAAGGGGGTCCAATATGTCCGTAGACAAGACTCGGATCTACCCGATCAACACAGGTTGGTGTGAGGCCGATCACGGCACGTACATGTTCCTCAAGGGACAGGGGGGCAAGAAGATCGAGATCGCCATGATCTGTTTCTACGTCGACACCGGTGAGCACCAGATCATGGTGGACACAGGCCTTCCGGATGCCGAGCGGGCGGAGAAATACCACCACGCCTGCGAGAAGCGAGGTTGCCTGCAGAGCCCCGATGCGCTGCGGGAAATGGAAGTCGACCCGGAGGAGATCGACATCTGTATCTTCACCCATCTCCACTGGGATCATTGCTCCAATATGAAGGCCTTTCGAAACGCGCGCTACTTCGCCACGGCGGAGGAGCTTCAGTGGGCCCACAATCCGCTTCCACCGTACTATCGGTCCTACGAATCGCCGATCCTCGGTCTTCAGGCTCCTTTTGTGGGCTGCCATTTTGAGGTTGTCGAGGGTGTAGCCGAGATCGTTCCCGGGGTGACGGTCTTCCCCACGCCAGGACACACGCCGGGGCACCAGTCGGTGCAGGTTGAGACGGCGGCTGGCAGCATCGTCCTGGTCGGAGATGCGGTCTTCCTGTATCGCAACTTCGAGCCCCGGGAGGAGGAGCACTGGCGATATTGGATTCAGCAGCGTCTCGTCAGCATCCTCGACGGGTGGCGCAGCATGGAGGAGATCGACCGGCGGGCTGACTTCATACTCCCGAGTCACGATGAGCAGGTGCTCGAGCACTCCCTCTACCCGTACGAGGGGCTGGAGATTCGGCAGAGACGCAAGCCGGTCCCCGGTGCGCCTTTCTACTTCGCCGGGATCTGAGGTGCCCGTGGGAGCACAGCGGACTGTTGTGGTTGTGGCAACTCTGGACACGAAAGGGCAAGAGGCGGGCTTCGTGCGAGACGAGATCGCCCGATGGGATCTAAACACCATTCTGATCGACACGGGGGTTCTGGGTGGGCCCTCGGTCGTTCCGGACATCAGCCGGCAGGAGGTAGCCGAAGCGGCTGGAACGACGATGGATGCCCTTCTCGACCGTGGCGAAAAGGGTTTCGCCATCGCGAAGCAGACGGAGGGGGTCTGCCGGATCGTCGAAGAGCTGCACGCCAGGGGAGAATTGGACGGCATCATCGGTCTTGGCGGTGGACAGGGGACCTCCATCGGAACGGCAGCGATGCGCTCGCTGCCTGTGGGCATCCCAAAGCTGATGCTCTCGCCCATCGCCAGCGGG